>QHWK01000379.1:0-5142 GCA_003223775.1 Acidobacteriota bacterium | reverse complement strand
GACGCCGCAGCCGAAGTGATCGGGATTGGGGATTGGGGATTGGGGATTGGTTGAGCGCTGAAGCGCGTCAATCGTTCCCGTCTTGAGTAGCGTCTACACGCGGGTGCTGTCCGTTTCAACGACTTACGCTGCAAAATGCCGCGGCAGCATTTGTGCGTAGGCCGGAGCATGCCTTCACTCACAAGCTATCGCGATCTGGAAGCCTGGCAGCTCGCCATGGATCTGACAGAACTTGTCTACACGGTCACGCGTGGCTACCCGCCCGATGAACGATTCGGGCTGGCGTTTCACACACGCAAGACTGCCGTCGCCGTTCCCTCGAATCTCGCCGAAGGAACCCGTCGGCGCACGGCTGGATACCTCGCCCGCGTCATCGACGCACTCGCGGAGCACGCCGAACTGGAAACACAAATCATTCTCGGCGAGCGGCTTCGCTATCTGGATTCAAAACAGATGAAGAAGTTTGAGCAGCTCTCAGGCTCCGTAGGGCGCCTGATGCACGGACTCGAGCGCTCGCTCGACGCGCGGCTTCTGCAGAATCGATGACGGCCGGGCGCAACCAATCCCTAATCCCCAATCCCCAATCCCCGACCGCGACGACCGTCGCTATAATCCGCCGCGTGAATCGACGGGCGGCGGCGTTTGCTCGACTCTTCGAGGCGGTCCACGAGGGCGTGTACATCGGCACCATCGGCCCCGACGGCTCCTCGACGATCGCCGCCAACCCCCATCTGAAGCTGATTTTTGGCTATGCGGGCGACACGGCCGAAGCGAACGTCCGGCCCTTCGACGTCGATCGCTTCGTCGATCCCCAGGCGCGCGTCGCGCTCGTCGAGCGGCTCACCACCGACGGCTCCGTGAACGACTACCTGCTGCGCCTGCGGCGCGCCGACGGCAACGCCGTCTGGGTCGAGCTCACGGCGCGCGCCGACGCGCCCGCCGACGATCACACCGTGCGCATCGAGGCGCTCGTCCGCGACGTCAGCGAGCGCAAGAAGCTGGACGACGAGACGCGGGATCTCTATCAGCAGCTGCTGCAGGCGGAGAAAATGGCGGCGCTCGGCCAGACCGTGTCCGGCGTCGCGCACGAGCTCAACAACCCGCTGGCGACCATCCTCAGCTGGGCCGAGCGCCTCTCGCAGCGGACGGGCCTCGACGACTCGGTGCGCCGCGGCCTCGAGACGATCTTCTCCGAGTCGGAGCGCGCCGCCCGCATCGTCCGCAACCTCCTCACCTTCGCGCGCAAGCGGCAGACGACGCGCGCGATGGTGGACGTCAATCACGTCGCGCGCGAGACGCTCGCGCTGCGCGCCTACGAGCAGCGCGTCACGAATGTCGCCGTCATCGACGCGCTCGCCGCCGGCCTGCCGCAGGTCTTCGCCGACGGCCACCAGGTGCAGCAGGTGCTGCTGAACCTCGTCATCAACGCCGAGCAGGCGATGCTCGCCGCCAACGGCCGCGGCACGCTCGTCGTCCGCACGTGGCACGACGCCGATCAGGAGTGCATCATCCTCGAGGTGAACGACGATGGGCCGGGCATCCCGGAGGAGATGCAGCCGAAGATCTTCGATCCCTTCTTCACGACGAAGGACGTCGGCAAGGGCACCGGCCTCGGGCTCACCGTCGCGTACGCGATCGTGCAGGAGCACGGCGGGCGCATCCGTCTGGAGTCGCGTCCCGGGCACGGCGCGTCGTTCTACGTCGAGCTGCCCGTGAGCGGCGCGAAGCTGCCCGCGGCGACGCCGCGCAGCCGTCTGCCGGCGGCCGCCACGCTCGTCGCCGGCGGCGCGATCCTCGTCGTCGAGGACGAGGCGCAGCTCGCGAGCGCCGTCGTCGAAGCGCTGCGCGACGCCGGGTACCTCGTGCAGCACGCGGCCGACGGCGAGGAGGCGCTCGAGAAAGTCAGGGCCGAGCCGTTCGATCTGGTGATTTGCGATCTGAAGATGCCGCGCCTCGACGGCCCGTCGTTCTACCGCGCGCTCGAAGCCGCTGTGCCGCGGCTGTCCAGGCGCGTGATCTTCGTGACCGGCGACGTCGCCGGCACCGACGCGGAAAAGTTCCTGGAGGAAAGCGGGTGTCCCTGGCTGGCGAAGCCGTTCCGCTTGAGCGATCTGCTCAGGGCGGTGCGAGAGGGCCTCGCGTAATTGCGCCGGCCGTCACCGAACGGCGGCCACATTCTGCCGCCGCTCGCGCGCGGCGCGCACCGGCGCCGACTTCTTCGGCGCGTCGGCCGGACGCTGCACCGTCGGCTGCTTGTACGGCAGCACGACCGCCTGCGACGGCTCGGTCTGGGCCACCATCGCCGGCCGCGGCTGCGCCACCTTCGCCATCGTCGGCTTCTTCGCGGCGAACGCGATCAGCTGCCGCTTCATCTCGGCCACCTTCTGCAGGTTCATGTCGCCGAGCGCGTCGCGCAGACGGCGGATCGCCCGCGCGTGCAGCTGCGAGACGCGCGACTCGTTGACGCCAATCTCCGCGCCAATCTGCTTCATCGTCACTTCGCCGTAGTAGTAGAGGCCGATGACCTTCCGCTCGCGCCACGGCAGCGACTGGATCGCGCCGCGCACGCGCTCGCGCGTCTCCGCGCGCTCGTAGGCGGCGTCGGGCGATTCGGGTTCTGACGGGATTAACGCGGTCGGCAGGGAGGATTCGTCGAGATGCTCGCCGGTGGCGAGCGGGGACGTCGCTTCGATCGTGTTGATGCGGACGATGGTGCGGCTCAGGCGCTTTTCGTCGGAGCCGACGCGGGCCGCGAGGTCGGCCATCGACGGCTCGTGCCCGAGCTCGCGCCGCAGCGCCTCGCGCGCCGCATCGAGCTCGCGCCGCTGGCGGCGCACGCCGCGCGGCCAGGCGTCTTTGCGAAGCGCGTCGATCATCGCCCCGCGGACGCGGCGCTCGGCAAAAGTCTCGAATTTGATGCCCCGCGCCTCGTCGAACCGGTGCGCCGCGTCGATCAGCCCAAGCATGCCGTCCTGGACGAGGTCGCCGATGTCTATCGAGTTCGGCATCGAGGCCGCCATGCGGCGGGCAAGCGCCTCGACAAACGGCAATCCTGCAACGATTCGGCGGTTCTGGCTGGCGGCGATCGGCTGGGCGCGCATGGAATCTCCTGGTTAAGGCCCGAGCCGCGTTCGCGCGTCTTCAGACCGTTGCGCGATATCGCAACGGCGGTACCAACAGTCGAGGCTGTGTTCCAGACCTCACCACTTTTCTCGACGACCAGCTATTAAGATGCTGATTTAAAACGACTTGAACGTGTGAACTATTTCGGAACGGCAGAGCTGAGGCGGGGCGCAAAGGCGTGAAAATCGCCAATCAATTGACGGTTTTCCGGCATCTCGCGTCAAACTCTTGACGGCTGACTTACAGGTTTGATCGTGGGAGGACGTTATTGTGGGGCGACCGGCGTCGATGTGACACGCCGGATCTCTTTCGCGGTGCCCATGGCGTCGAGGGCGCTCGACACCACCTGCGCGGCGCGCGCGCGGTTGGTGTCGTCGGTCGCCTTCGACTCCAGCAGCTCGGCATGGGCCAGGATGATGCCGAGCTGATTGTTCAAGCGGTGGAAGAGGAGACGCAGTTCCGGCGTTTCGTCCATCGATGCCCTCGCCAGCAGCTCCTCTACACTCGGAGACCGCGGAATCACGCCTGATTCCGGCCTTCCGGCTGCCATACGGCCTGCACCGCGGGACGCTCCGCGTTGTTCGGATCGCGCCACAGCGTGTCGACGAAGATGCGCACCGACCCACCGGCCGTGCGCACGTATTCGATCTTCCCGCTGGAGAGCCAGTTGTAAATAGTGCGACGGCTCACTCCGACGAGCTCACACGCTTTCATGATTGAAATAGTTTTTCGTTCCACTTGGCAGCTTGCCTCCGTGGGTTCTATCGGAAGCTCAGGGCTGCAGGTTTAGGCGCTGACGTAAACTTCGTTTTGTCAATTATTTGACGGCGGCAAAGGCCGCCGTGACCACAAATCTGCACTTGTGCCAAAATATTGACACCTATGCCCGACGCCCAGAAGCATCTGCTGATCGTCGAAGACGAAGCGCCGCTGCGGACGGCGATCGCCGAGCAGCTCGCTGATCGAGGGTATCGTGTCGAGCAGGCGGATTCCGGCGAGCAGGCGCTGCAGAAGCTCGCCGATTTCGCGTACGACATCATCATCACCGACCTGCGCCTCCCAGGGATCGACGGCTCCGCGGTCGTGGAAGCCGCCGTCGAGCGCTACCCGCACATCATCGCGATCGTCGTCACCGGGTTCGGAACGGTGAAGGACGCCGTCGAAGCGATCAAGCGCGGCGCGTGGGACTTCGTCAGCAAGCCGTTTCAGATCGACGAATTGCTGCACGTGCTCGACGCGGCGATCGAGCAGCGGCGGCTGAAGTCGGAGAACGCGTATCTGCGCGCGCAGCTCGAGGAGCGCTACCGCTTCGAAGGGATCGTCGGCAAGAGCCGGCCGATGAAGCTGCTCTTTCAGCTGCTCGAGACCGTGGCGCCGACCAACAGCACGATTCTCATCACTGGCGAGACCGGCACCGGCAAGGAAGTGATCGCGCGCGCGATCCATCACAGCAGCGGACGGCGGATGCACCGCTTCGTCGCGCTCAACTGCAGCGCGATCCCGGAAACGCTGCTCGAGGCCGAGCTCTTCGGCCACGTGCGCGGCGCCTTCACGGGCGCGGTCGGCAACCGCCAGGGGCGGCTCGAGCAGGCGCACAAGGGGACGCTCTTTCTCGACGAGGTCGGCACGATGAGCACCGCGCTGCAGATGAAGCTGCTGCGCGTGCTGCAGGAGCGCGAGTTCGAGCGCGTCGGCGACTCGAACACGACGAAAGTCGACGTGCGGGTGATTGCGGCGACCAACAGCGATCTCACGCGCATGATCGCGGCCGGCGAGTTCCGCGAGGATCTGTTCTACCGGCTGAACGTCATCCCGGTGCTCGTGCCGCCGCTGCGCGATCGCAAGGAAGACATCCCGCTGCTCGTGCAGTATTTCCTCGACCTGATCCAGCGCGAGCGCTATGCGGCGTCGGAGCGCCGCGTCACCGACCGCGGGATCGCGGAGCGCGGCGCCGTGGCGGCGGATCGAGGCGGCAAGGCCGCCGCGGAGCGCGCGCCGATGACGATGTCCCAGGAAGCG
>QHWK01000378.1 GCA_003223775.1 Acidobacteriota bacterium | reverse complement strand
GGAGTGTCCATGGCTCGATCAATCCGCCGCCAGCTCCGCCTCGCGCGCGCCTCGCTCGCCGCCGCCCTGCTGCTCGCGTCCTCGTCGCGCTCTCCGCGTTCCGGCAGAGCGCGCGCGCGCAGAACCTCGGCGAGATCACGGTCGAGCGCATCAACGTCGTCGACGCCGACGGCACGCTGCGCCTCGTGATCTCGAACAAGGACCGCATGCATCCCGGCGTCATCGGCGGCAAGACGATCCAGCGCGCGCGCCCCTACGCCGGATTCATCTTTTTCAACGATCAGGGCGACGAAGCGGGCGGGCTGACGCTGACCGGCGCCGACGCGAACGGCCGCCGCGCGGCGAACGCGGGGCTGATGTTCGATCAGCTCGGACAGGATCAGACGATCGGCTTCGAGTACGGCGAGGAGGACGGCCAGCGCGCGGCCGCGTTCAAGGTGTGGGACCGGCCCGACGCGCCGCTGAGCGATCTCGTCGAGCAGCTGAACCGCGCGAACGCGACATCGGATCGCGCGGAGCGCGAGGCGGCCGTCGCGCGCGTGCGCGCAGCCGCGCCGAAGGCGGCGCAGCGCGTCTTCGTCGGCAAGACGCGCGACCGCGTCGCGAGCGTGACGCTCGCCGACGCGCAGGGGCGCGCCCGCCTGGCGCTCAAGGTGGACGCCGACGGCGCGGCGAGCATCGAGTTCCTCGACGCCGGCGGCAAGGTGGTGCAGCGCATCGCGCCGGGACGATGACGTGTCTGTCGTCCAATGGCCGACCGTCGCCGCGACGGCGTTCGCGCTCGCCGGTCCACCGGCGCTCGTCGTCGCATCGCATCGGCTGTTCGGCGACGCGCCGCCGCTGGGCGTTCAGATCGTGCTGCAGATCGTGTTCTGCGGATTCGCCGCCGCGATCGTCTCGTTCGTCGCGATCGGCGAACGTCTGCCGCTTTCGTCCATCGGCGTTCGACGCGTGACGGCCGCCACCATCGCGTCGGGCCTGCTGGCCGCCGCGGCGGCGCTCTCCGTCCTGCCGCTGCTCACGCGCCCGCTCGCCGCTGCGCTGCAGATCGGCTACCTAGACGCGCGGACGGCCGGCCTCGCGGCGCTGCCGGCGTGGTTTCGCGTCTTCATCGGCGTCACGAGCGGCGGCGTCGAGGAGACGCTGTATCGCGGGTACGCGATCGAGCGGCTGTCTGCGATCTGCGGCAGTCGATGGTTCGGCGCCGCTGTGGCGACGATCGCGTTCGGGCTCGCGCACGTTCCGTATTGGGGCATACGCTTCTCCCTGGCGGCCGATCTGCCCTTTGGCATCCTCATGACGCTCTTGTATCTGTGGCGGCGCGATCTCGCCGCGAATGCGATCGCGCACGCAGCGGCGCTCGTCGTGGGCCTGCTGTCGCTGCCTCGAGCGGCCGCATGACCGCAGCCTCTTCGCGTGGCCCGCACCGATCGCCGTCGCTCGCGGCGTGCGTGCTCGCTGCCGCCGTCGCGCTCGCCGTGTCGGCGGTTGCCGGCGCGCGTCCGATCGACGAGCAGCCCGCGTGGCCCGACACCTTCGTCGCCAGGCTCGAAGCACTCGCGCTGATCGAGACGCTGAACAGCGAGATTCTGTCCAGCACCAGCGCGACGGCGACGCTCGAGGCGTGGTGCCGCGATCACAAGCTCGCGCCCGAACCGCGCATCGTCGCGCGGCTGGTTCGTGGCGAGGCGCCGCCGGCGACCGCCGAACAGCGCCGGCATCTGCGCGTAGACGATGTCGAGCGCGTGATCGCGCGCAGCGTGGATTTACGATGCGGCGACGTGGTGCTGTCGAAGGCGCGAAACTGGTACGTGCCGAGCCGCCTGACGGCGGAGATGAACCGGCTGCTCGAGACCACCGAGACGCCGTTCGGCACCGTGATTCGGCCGCTCCAGCCGTATCGGCAGACGGTCGCCGCCGAAGTGCTCTGGCGCCCACTCCCGCCCGGATGGGAAACCGGCGCGGGCGCTGAAGCGCCGACGTCGCCGGCCGCCTCGCTCGCGATGCCCGAGGCGCTCTTCGAGCATCACGCGATCGTGTTCGGACGCGATCACTCGCCGCTCTCCGAGGTGGACGAGGTGTACCAACGCGGCGTCCTCGGCTTCCGCGTCGTTGCGCGCTAGGCGGGCGGCGCGCGCGACAAGGCCACAAAGGCGGTTATGCCGTTCAAGAGTCAGGCGCAGCGCAGAAAATTCGCCGAGCTGCTGGTTCAGGGCAAGATTTCCGAGGACACGTTTGAGGAGTGGAATCGCGAGACGGGCGCGAGAAAGCTGCCCGAGCGCGCGGCGAAAAAGAAGAAGCGCGCGGCGCGCAAGCGAAAGACGGCGAAGCGCCGGAGGATCAAGAAGTCGACGTGACGCGCAGGATTGTCCTCGCTCTCGCCGCGGTGGCGCTCGCGATTGCGGCGGCGCCGTACGCGCGGCCGGCCATCGAGCGCGCCTGGTTCGTCTACACGCTGTGGACCGATCCGCCGCCAGAGCATCTGCCGAGCCCGATCGCGCGCGTGTCGCCGCGTGCGATCGCCAACTCGTGGGGCACGCCGCGATCCGGAGGGCGCGGCCACCAGGGCGTCGACATCTTCGCGCCGAAAGACACGCCCGTGCTGAGCACGACGCGCGGCATCGTGGCGAGCGTCGGCACGAACACGCTCGGCGGCCTCGTCGTGTGGGTGATCGGTCCAGGCCTCGAGTGGCACTACTATGCCCATCTCGATCGCTACGGCGCGTTTCGGGTCGGCGACGTCGTCAACACCGGGGACGTCCTCGGCTACGTCGGACGAACCGGCAATGCGCGCGGCACGCCCTTCCATCTGCACTACGGCATCTACCGGCGCGGCGTGGCCGAGAATCCCTACCCGCGCCTCGCGAGCTGACCCTCCAGAAAGTCGACGACGCGCTCGAAGGGATCGAAGCCGAATGCGGCGGCGACCGACGGCCGCAGGTTGGAGTTCGCGTTGATGTCGTAGAACACGCGGCGGCCGTCGTCGGTTTCGAGGTACTCGATGCCGCCGACGTCGAGCTTCGCGGCGCGGACGATCCGCATCGCCGTATCGATCGCGTCGCGCGGCGCCTCGGGGAACGGATAGAACTCGACCGGCGGCGCCTCGACCTGCGGCGGCTGCGACGGCACCTCGCACGATCCGGCGCCCGCGTCGGGGTTGCACACCGGCGACGGGCACAGGTTGAAGCGGCCATGCGTCACGACGCGCATCGCGTAGAGCAGTTCGCCGCCGACGAACTCGAGCCGGACGATGCCGCGATCGGGATCGTGCGCGAGGTACTCCTGCAGGAGGAACAGGTTGTCGGGCAGCCAGACGCCGGGATCGCCGGCGAAGATCGCCTCGACCTGCGCGAGCGAGTCGACGACCTGAATGCGCGCGCCGCTGCCGCCTTGATCCGGCTTCAGCACGGCCGGCCAGCCCAGCTCGCGCTCGCGCGCGCGCAGGGCCGAGACGTCGTTGAACGTGATCGATCGCGGGCAATCGATGCGGAGCGCGCGCAGGAGCGACGCCTGCGTACTCTTGCTCAGCTCGAGCGCGAAGACATGGGCGCCGTTGAGCACACGCGCGCCGCCGATCTCGAGCGCGCGCATGAACGCCAGGGCGAGCGGCACGGCGCGTGTGTTGCCGCGGATGTAGGCGCTCGGGCTGGCCTGGTTGAAGTAGAGCGGCGCCCGAGGCGGCTCGTCGTTGCTGAACGCGGCGCGCGTCACGTCGAACGGCTCGAACGCGACACCGCGCCGCGCGAGCGCGGCGAAGAGCGGCTTCTGCCACTCGGGATGCTCGTGCAGCACGATCAGATTTGGAAGCACCAGGCCAGCGTACCAAAAAAACTCTGCGGTCTCTGCGAGCTCTGCGGTTGCTTTTCCGCCGCTCCCCTATAATTCGCCAATGAGCGCAATCACGCTTCGCGTCAACGGCCGGTCGCACACGATCGACGTCGATCCTGCCACGCCGCTGCTCTACGTGCTCAGCGACGATCTCGCGTTGCGCGGCCCGAAGTTCGGCTGCGGCCTCGGACAGTGCGGCGCGTGCGCGGCGATCGTCGGCGGCCGCGCGATCCGCACCTGCGTGACGCCGGTCTCAACGGTCGCCGGCGCCGATATCACGACGCTCGAGGGCCTCGGCACGCCCGAGCGTCCGCATCCGATCCAGCGGGCGTTCATCGACGAGGAGGCGGCGCAGTGCGGCTTCTGCCTGAACGGCGTCATCCTCACGGCGAAGGCGTTCCTCGATCAGCATCCGAAGGCGAGCGACGCGGAGCTGCAGCAGGCGACCTCGACGGTGCTCTGCCGCTGCTTCACGCACGCGCGCATGTGGAAAGCGATCAAGCGCTACGCGGCGGAGAAGGCGTGATGGTCACCAGACGCGATTTCCTGAAATCCTCCGGCGCGCTCGTCGTCTCGTTCGCGTCGGCGCCGCTCCTCGATCGCGCCGTCCGCGCGCAGGGCCCGTTCGGCACGCGCGCGTCGCACATCGATCCGGCCCAGCTCGACTCGTGGATCGCCGTGGCGGCCGACGGCCGCGTCACCGCGTACACAGGCAAGTGCGAGATCGGCCAGGGCATCTTCACCGCGCAGACGCAGCTGGTCGCCGAGGAGCTCTGCGTGCCGCTCGATCGCGTGCGCCTCGTGATGTGCGACACCGACGTGTGTCCCGATCAAGGCACGACGTCGGGCAGCCAGTCGACGCCGACCAACTTCAACGAGCGCGGTCTGGCGCTGGCCGCGGCGACTGCGCGCGAGACGCTGCTGAAGCTCGGATCGGCGCGGCTCGCCGAAAGCTGAACGTCCAGCTCGATCGCGGCGCGACACGCAAGCCGCAGAGCGAATGGACGATTCTCGGTAAGCCCGCGAAGCGGATCGACATGGCGGCGATGGCCACCGGCGTCTTCGAGTTCGTCCACAACGTGCGCGTGCCGGGCATGCTCCACGGCGCCGTCGTGCGCCCGCCGTCGGCTGGCGCGACGCTCGCGAGCGCCGACGAGGACTCGGTGCGCGGCATGCCCGGCGTCGTCAAGGTCGTCGTGCGGAAAAACTTCGTCGGCGTCGTCGCCGAGAAGCCGTGGCAGGCGATGCAGGCGGCGGCGAAGCTGAAGGCGGTGTGGACGCCGGCAGCGGCGCTCCCGCCGCAGCAGGACTTCTACGAATACCTGCGCAAACAGCCGTCGCGCGACGCGTTCGTCGTCAACTCCGGCGACGTCGATGGCGCGCTTGCGAAGGCGGCGGCGGTCGTCAAGGCGACCTATCTCCACCCGTATCAGATGCACGGGTCGATGGGCACGTCGTGCGCCGTCGCCGACGTCGAGGGCGGCAAGGCCACGGTCTGGTCGCCGACGCAGTCGGCCTACCCGACGCGCGCCGGCGTGGCCGCGCTCCTCGGCCTGCAGCCCGACGACGTGCGCGTGGTGTTCACGCGCGGGGCGGGCTGCTACGGGTTGAACGGCGCCGACACGGTGTCGTTCGACGCGGCGCTGCTGTCGCACGCGGTTGGCAAGCCGGTGCGGGTGCAGCTCTCGCGGCGCGACGAGATGGCGTGGGAGAACTACGGCTTCGCGTACGCAATCGATCAGCGCGCCGGCCTCGACGCGAACGGCACGATCGTCGCGTGGGATTACGAGGCGTGGTTCGCCTCGCGCGGCGGCCGTCCCGGCTACGACCGCCCCGGCAACGTCGTCACCGGCACGCTCGCGGGGTTCGAGCCGCAGCCGTTCCGGCCGGCGCAGGCGGCGGAGCCGACCGGTGAATTCCGCAACGGCAGCAACGCCGCGCCGTCGTACGTCGCCGGGCGCGTCGCGCGCAAGGCCGGCGGCGCCGGCACGATCGCGAGCGAGCGCGTTCTCACGCACACGATTGCGTCGCCGTTCTTCACCGGCCCGCTGCGATCGCCGTCGCGCCTGCAGAACACGTTCGCGCACGAGTGCTTCCTCGACGAAATCGCCGCGCACGTGAAGGCCGATCCGGTCGCGTACCGGCTGCGCCACCTGGGCGATGCGCGGCTGAAGGCCGTCGTGTCGGCGGCGGCGAAGGCGGCCGCGTGGGCCGCGCGGCCGTCGCCGCCGAGCGCCGCGGCGCGCGGCGGGATCGCGAGCGGACGCGGCATCGCGTGCGTCGCGTACGAGGGCGACAATGGCTACGTCGCGATGGTCGCCGAAGTGGACGTCGATCGATCGACCGGCCGCATCGTGCCGAAACGTTTCGTCGTCGCGCAGGACTGCGGGCCGATCTCGAACCCCGAGGGCATGCGCAACCAGATCGAGGGCGGCGCGCTGCAGGGGCTGAGCCGCGCGCTCGGCGAAGAGGTCACGTGGGACGATCGCGCGGTCACGTCGATCGACTGGCGGACGTACCACAGCCTGCCGCTCGGCATCGCCGTTCCGGCGATCGAATGCGTGCTGATCGACACGCACGGCGTCGAGGCGATGGGCGCCGGCGAAACGGCCATCACCGTCGTCGCGGCGGCGGTGGGCAACGCGGTGTTCGATGCGACCGGCGTGCGGCTGCGCGAGGTGCCGTTCACGCCCGAGCGCGTGAAGCGCGCGCTCGCGGCCGCGGGAACCGCCTGAGGATCGCGGCGCGCCGCCGCGTTTGCGCGCAAACGGCCTGTCACCGATCAAAGCCGCGGTCCGACGATGCTAGGATCGCGGCGGCGTGATGGATACCGAGACTGCAGAGGCCATCGACCGGGTCGGGCAACGCGTCGACACGCTCGAGATGTCGCTCCGCGGCGATAATCAAAGGCACGCAACGATGCAGTTCGAAAGTCTCGGTCACGATATTCGAATCATTGCCGAAGGTGTCGCCAATCTGGCAGTCAAGGTCGATCGTCTTCGTTAGACGTCTGCCATCCGTCCTCGCACCGCCAGCGTAGTCCTTCGCATGCGGTCTGTCTTCGTCACCGGCAGCACGGGATACATCGGCCGTCCTCTCATCGGAGCGCTGCTCGATCGCGGCGACGCGGTTCACGCGCTCGTGCGGCCCGGCTCCGAACACAGGCTGCCTGCGGGCGCGACGCCGCATGCCGGCGACGCGCTCGACGCAGCCACCTTCGCCGCCGCGATCCCGCGCGGCGCGACGGTGGTGCACCTCGTCGGCACGCCGCATCCCAATCCCTCGAAAGCGGCGGAGTTCGAGCGCGTCGACCTGCAGTCCATTCGCGCGACGACGACGGCGGCGCGCGATGCCGGCGCCGCGCACATCGTGTACGTCAGCGTCGCGCACCCGGCGCCGATGATGCGCGCGTACATCGCCGCGCGATCGGCCGGCGAGGCGCTCGTGCGCGCCACGGGGATTCCGTCAACGATCCTGCGGCCGTGGTACGTCCTGGGGCCGGGGCACACCTGGCCGTACGTGCTCGTGCCGATCTACGCGCTCCTACGCGTCCTTCCGCGGACGCGCGACACCGCGCGCCGCCTGGGGCTGGTGACGCGTGCGCAGATGGTCGACGCGCTCGCGCACGCGGTCGCGAACCCGCCGGCCGGCGTCCGCATCGTCGAGGTCCCCGAGATCGCCGCGCCGTCGCGGTCCTGATCCTTTGCCTCCTCTGCGGTCTCTGCGTGATCCAGAATGATCCGCATGACGACCCTGAAGGCGGCACTCGTGTGCGCGGCGATGGCGGCAATCGGCGCCGGCGCGCAGCGCGGCGCGGCGCCGGCGAGCGATCTCCCTCACGTCGACGCCGCGGCCATGCTGAAGGCCGCCGTGCCCGATCTCGATCGGCGCATCGCGCAGTTCAAGCCGGTGAAGATGGCGTTCGATGCGTCGAGCCTCACCGATCGCGAGCGTCAGGAGATCGATCAGCTCGTCGCCGCGTCGCGCGCGCTCGAGAGCATGTACTGGCGGCAGAGCGATCCGGCGGGCCTCGAGCTCTACAAGGCGCTCGCGTCGAACGACGCGCCGGCCGCGGCGAGCGTGCGTCACTACCTGTTCATCAACGGCAGCCGCTGGGACCTCGTCCGCGAGAACGAGCCGTTCGTCGGAAACCAGAAGATGCCGCCGGGACGCGCGCTGTATCCCGCCGATCTCACGCGCGCCGCCGTCGACGCGTACACGGTCTCGCATCCGGATGCGAAGCGCGCGCTGTTCGATCCGTACACGGCGATTCACCGCGACGGCGCGGCGCTCGCGGGCCGCGCGTATCACGACGAGTACGCGCCGTTCACGAAAGAGGCGGCGGACGCGCTGCGCCGCGCGGCCGACCTGTCGCCCGATCAGGCGTTCGCGCGCTTCCTGCGGCTGCGCGCCGACGCGCTGGTGTCCGACGACTACTACGCGAGCGACGTCGCCTGGGTCGATCTGAAGAGCCCGAAGATCGACGTCATCTTCGCGCCGTACGAGACCTACCTCGACGATCTGCTCGGCGTGAAGACCTCGTACGGCGCGGCGGTGATGATCCGCAACGACGCCGAGAGCCGCAATCTCGATCTCTACGAGCGGTGGGTGCCCGAGATTCAGGATGCGCTGCCGCTCGCCGCCGCGGATCGGCCGTCGGTGCGCGGCCACGCGACGCCGATGGAAGTGATGGATACGCCGTTTCGGGCCGGCGACCTCCGCCACGGCTATCAGGCGGTCGCCGACAACCTGCCGAACGATCCGCGGATCCACAAAGAGAAGGGCACGAAGAAAATCTTCTTCAAGAACTTCATGGACGCACGCGTGCGCGAAGTGATCCTGCCGCTCGCCGCGAAGGTGATGGATCCGGCGCAGGCGAAGCAGGCCTCGGCCGAAGGGTACCTCGCGTCGACCGTGATGCACGAGATTTGCCACGGCCTCGGCCCGGCGTTCGCGCGCCGCGACGGCCGGCAGAACGACATCCGGCAGGCGATGGCCGGCAGCTTTTCCGGCCTCGAGGAAGCGAAGGCCGACGTCGTCGGCATGTTCGCGTTGAAGTGGCTCGTGGACAAGGGCGCGCTGCGCAAAGACCGCC
>QHWK01000377.1:5158-8411 GCA_003223775.1 Acidobacteriota bacterium | reverse complement strand
CGAAGAGCGTGCGCGACGCGGCGGCGATGCTCGACTGTCTTGCCGTGCCGCAGGTTGGCGATCCGTTTCTGATCCCGCGGCCGTCGGAACCGTACGCGGCGTTGACGCGCCGGCGCGCGGCTCCGCTGCGCATCGGCTGGTCGGCCGCGCCGCTCATGGACGTTCCCGTCGACGCGGAAGTCGCGGCCGCCGTCGAGCGCACCGCCGCCACGCTCGCCGCGATGGGGCATCAGGTGTCCGAGGAGAGCCCCGACTTCGACGGCCTCGCGGCGATGCGAAGCATGACGAACGTCTGGTTTTTCGGGTTCGACCTCCGGCTCGAAGGCTACGCGAAGCGGAGCGGACGCACGATTGGCCCGGAGACGCTCGAGCCGGTGACGCTGACGATCTACGAGTACGCGCGCCGCATGAAGCCGCCGCAGTTTCTCGACGCGATGGCCGCGCTGAACACCGCGCGGCGCCGCCTCGCCCGCTATTTCACGCGGCACGACATGTGGCTGTCGCCGACAACGGCTCGCGTCGCCGAGCCGTGGGGCCTCTACAATCTCGGGCGCCGCGACGTGACGATGGACGACCTGGCCGAGAAGATCTTTCGCGGCCCGTGTCAATTCACGCTGCCGCACAACATCCTGGGCATTCCCGCCATCTCGCTTCCCCTGGCGATGCATTCGAGCGGTTTGCCGATCGGCATTCAGCTCGGCGCCACACACGCGGCCGAACACATCGTCCTGCAGCTCGCCGCTGCACTCGAAGAGGCGACGCCGTGGGAGGACCGCGTCCCAACGCTGCACGCGTCGCTCGCCAAAGCGTCGTCGCGGTGACCGCCGCGTGCGTTGTGCCGTCTCTTTTCGATCCGCGCGCCGAGCGTATCTTCGACGAGCCAAAGGTTCTGATACTCCGGTCCGTGGCGGCGATCGCGGCGGCGTCCGCGTTGATGTGGGCGATCGCAGGCCGCCGCTCGATCCGCACCATGACGTCGGACATTCGCCAGGCGGCGGCGCCGCTGGCGGCTACGGCGTTGCTCGCCGTCACCGGATTCATGGACTGGAAGCCGGCCGGCGGACGGCTGACGGTCGCCGACGGCATCGGCCAGGCCTCAGAGGCGACGTCGGGCATCCTCGCCTTGAAGGTTCGTCTCTTCCCGTCCGGCGGTGGGCATCTGGATGGCGTGCTGACCGTCAACTGCCGGCTCGCCGACGCGACGTTCGACATCGAGGAGGGGATTACGCTCGCCGTCGGCAGCTTCTTCTTCGTGCAGGATGAAGGACAGACGCTCTTTCACGTGCCGAAGTAGCGTTCGTCGTTTCGCCGGGGACGGCCGCCAGGCCGTCCCCGAAGCTGCGCGCGGCATCGGCGCGCGCAGGGACGATCGCGGCGTAGATCGACGCTCGCCTCGACGCCGCGGAGCGCGGCCGCGTGGCGCATGCACCTCCCGGATGAGTTCCGGCAGAACAGCTACGACGTCTACGCGCGGTTGTATGAAGGCCGCGAGGAGGCGTCAGAGAATCTGTCGAGGATCGATCAACGCAATGCTGTTGTTCCCGAAGCTGGCGACCCAGATGCCGACGCCCGTCACTGGCGTGAGCGACGTCGCGATGCCAAACGGACCTCTGCCGACCGGAATGGTGGCGAGCGGCGCGCCATCGGTTTGACGGAGCACCGTTACGGTGCTGCTGCCGTTATTCGCTACCCAGAGATTGCCTCCGGCGAAGACGATGCCGCTCGGTCCGTCGCCGACGGGTGAGACGCTCTGCACGGCGCCGTCGCTTGCGCGGAGACGAACCACGCGGTGTCCGAAGAAGCTCGTCACCCAGACGCTCTGGCCGTCGAGCGCGAGGCCGAACGGACCGTCGCCGACCTGAAACGTCCCGAGCGGCGCGCCGTCGGACGCGCGCAGCCGGCTCACCGAATTACTGCTCTGATTGGCGACCCAGACGCTGCCGTCGCGCGCGGCCAGCGTGATCGGGCGGCGGCCCACCGGGAAGGTTCCGATCACCGCGCCGTCGCTCGCGCGAAGTTTGGTGACGGTGTTGCTCTCGCGACTTGCCACCCACATGCTCGCGCCGTCGAACGCGAGCCCTCCGGGTCCGCCGCCGACCGCGAAGGTGCCGACCACGCTTCCATCGTCGGGGCGCAGCATCGTGACGGTGTTCGCGAAGAGACTTGCCACCCACACATGCGCGCCGTCGAACGCAATCGCGACCGGGCGCCGGCCGACCGCCACCGTTTGCAGCGCGCGCCGCTGGTCGACGCCGAACCGCGTGATGGTGTCGTCGAACTGATTGGCGATCCACAGGCTCGTTCCATCGAAGGCGATGGCCTCGGGCCCTCGTCCGACGCGAAACGCGCGCGGCACGATCGCCGACCAGATGGCGGCCGGCGACAGAGCGACGATGGCGAAGACGACGAGCGACGACCGCAACCTCATAACGACTCCCTGCGATCGAGCCAGGAGAGGCTCTCGACAATCCAGCGCGGCGAGGCGAGGCCAGGACATGCGGCCCACAGCTGCCGCGGTTCGTTTCCGTACCGAATGTTGCCGATGTGCTGCGACGTGTCGGCGTCGAGGCGCGGATCGGGACTCACGAAGCCGAGCTTCCGCCGCAGGAGCTCGACGTCACCCGGATCGCCGGTCAGGAACAGCCACCCGGGCCCGGCGTCGTGCATGGTGGCGTACGCGTCGAGGGCCGCCGGCGTGTCCTCGGCGGGCTTCAGCGTGATCGAATACATGAAGATGTCGCGGCCGACACGATCGCCGAGCAGCGTCTGCACCTTGCGCAGGTTGGCCGTGATGCCCGGGCAGACGCCTTCGCACTCCGCGTACATGAAGTTGATGATGACGATCTTGTCTTTGATGAGATCGTCGTAGAAGCGCACGTGCCGATCGTGATGCGTGCGCAGCGCCACGTTCGGGAAGTAGCGCGCGCGAATCGCGTCCCGGGGCGAAGGCAGCGTCCGACCTTCGCCACGCCCGGCGAGCAGCGCCGAGCACCACGCCGAGCCGGCCAGCGCCAGACACGTTCTTCTGTCGATGTGCGCCATGATGTCCGAACTCCTTACGGCTGCGTCGTCAGATCGCCGACATCGTCGATCTCCCATCGCATCATCATCGCGTGGTCTTCGTGCACGGTATTGTGGCAATGCATCGGGTAGCGGCCGGAGAAATCGCGGAAACGGAAGAAGATCGCGATCTCTTCGTTGAACTGCAGCCGAACGACGTCCTTCCGCGAGCGCTCGACGCCGGGCGGCGGCT
>QHWK01000377.1:0-5147 GCA_003223775.1 Acidobacteriota bacterium | reverse complement strand
TATTGCGCTGGACGCGGAACCGCACCTCGTTGCAGTCGAAGAACCTGCCGTTGACGGCCCACTGCCCGTTGTTCCGCTCGAAGCGGAAGGTGCGCGTCACGCGCGGCGGTTCGATCGGCGGCAGATCGTAGAACTTCACGATCGACGCCGGGTCGGCGCTCTGGTCGGCGACCGGCGGCAGGACGACGTCGAACCGGAGGAGCGCGTTGCCTTGTCCGGCGGGCAGGATGTTGCCGGTCGGGCCGCGGCCGTCGGTCTGCTCGAGGCGGTTTTCGAGAATGATCGATCGGCCGGCGAACTGCGAGAAGTCGATGACGACGTCGGTGCGCTCGGCCACGCCGAGCCGGACGCTCGTCACCTGAAGCGGCCTGGGCAGCAGGTTGCCGTCGTTCGCGATCTGCCAGAACGGTACGGATGTGTTCGGGGCATCGGGATCCGTCAGAAAGAATTCGTAGAAACGGGACGGGCCGCCGTCGAGAACGCGGAACCGGTACCTCCGCGGATGCACCTGGAAGAACGGCTGAAGCTTGCCGTTCACCATGAACCTGTCCCCGAGGATGCCGTCGAGATTGAAGAGGTCGAAGAACATTACGCCGTTCTCGTCGAAGACCTTGTCGGCCAGCATCAGCGGCACGTCGAACTCGCCGCTCGGCAGGCGGAAGCCGGTCGTTTCGTCGCCGGTGTCGCGATCGTTGAAGACGAGGTAGAAGCCCTCGAGGCCCTTGTAGGCGTTCTGCGACGTGAAATCGGCGCGGTGGTCGTGATACCAGAGCGTGCTCAGCGCTTCGTTCGGATCGCCGCTGGGCGGGTGCGTCGAATCGAATCCGGCCAGCACGTTCGGATAGTGCTGATCGTAGAACTGGCCCGCGCGGAAGAAATCGCACGGGAAGCCGTCGCTCTCCGACGGCGTATGGCCGTTGTGCAGATGCGTGGTGACTTCGTTCAGCCCGAAGCCGCCGTTCTCCGCGGGCAGCTCGTTGAAGTTCCGCACGAGGATCGGTTCGCCGTAGCGCGCGATATAGGTCGGGCCGGGACAGAGGCCATCGAATCCCCAGATTGTCTGCAGGGGCAGGTCAGGGCTCACGCTGAGGGGCGCGGCCTTCTGATGCACCTCGTAGAGTTTGGCCGGTGGAAAGCGCGCCAGCGCCTGATGATTCCGGGTGCGCCCCTCGCCGGCCGCGACGTTCGGCGCGATCGTCGGCGCAGGCGTGAGCGCGGCGACCGGTTGCTTCACGGGGATGATCGGCAGCGGCTCGATGAACGCTCTCGTGGGCGGACTCTGCGGATTGCCGCCGGAGGCGCGCGCGCTGAGGCCGTTTTTGGGAACGAGAAAGCCCGCGCTCGTCAGCAGCCCCATCTTCATCAGATCGCGCCGGCTGACTCGAGCGGCGATCAACGCGCGGCGATTCGCCGCCGCCGCATTCCGGCGCGCGTGTGCGCGCGCATCGTGCTTCATGGCTCGCCTCCGCCGTGAACGTGAATACTCACCAACGCGACGCGCGAACGTCTGCTCTTCTGCACCCGTGAGGATCGACGGCGATGCATAGGCGCACAAGCAAGCGAAAGGCCACTACGTGAACGCTCAAGCAGCGGGCCGGCGGGTCGTGAATGGAAGTTGACGGGCGAAACGTGCGCAACCGACTACACACTCACGTCGCGCGGAGTCACAGCGGCCGCTGACGGCGGTCATCGCTCGACAATAAAAAGACGAGGCGTTGCCAGCCAGTCCCATTTCCGCCGCGCTCTCCACTCGGCTTTTCCAATCGTGTGGATTCGAAGCGCTGCACGCGCCGTGCGGCGGTCGGAATCGCTTGACACTAGAGTTCCCGCGCGCTACACAGGCGGGACTACAAACGTCTGAGGTGCCGCGCATGTCATCGATGAAGGACCGCGTTCTGATCGCAGCGCTCTTCCTGGCGCTCGCCGCGCCGGCCATGGCGCAGAAGACCACAGGGGACATCACCGGGACGGTGCTGGACGTGACCGGCGGTGTGCTGCCGGGCGTCACGGTGACCGCCCGATGCACCGACACCGGCGCGACGCGGACCGTCACAACGGATCAGGCCGGCGGCTTCAGCCTGCCGGAGCTGACCGTCTGCGTCTACAAGGTGACGGCCGAGCTCACCGGCTTCAAGACGATCGCGCGCGACGTGCAGGTCGCCGTCAACACGGTGACGAAGGCCGACTTCCGGCTCGAGGTCGGCACGCAGTCGGAAACGATCACGGTGCAGGGCGCGTCGCCGCTGGTCGAGTTCTCGGACAAGTTGAACAACAACGTCGACACCCAGCGCATCCAGCAGATCCCGCTGAGCGGCCGCGACTTCAACTCGCTGCTCGGCGTCACCCCCGGCGTGCAGCGCGATCCCGGCGGCGGCTTTCTGTCGGTCAGCATCAGCGGCGCGCGGCGCACGTCGAACAACTACATGATCGACGGCATCTCGAACAACGACCGCTACTACGGCGACTCCGTGCTCAACCAGACCGGCGTCGTCGGCGTGCCGGCGACGCTCGTGCCGATGGACGCCATTGCCGAGTTCACCGTGCAGCAGACGCCGTCGGCCGAGAACGGCGTGAAGGGCGGCGGCGCGATCAACGTCGTGATGAAGAGCGGCACGAATCAGCCGCACGGCACCGCGTACTACTTCCGCCACGACGACTGGACCGACTCGCCGAACTACTTCGTCAAGAAGGAAAACGGCGCGACGACGCCGGTGAGGAACCAGCAGTACGGCGGCACCTTCGGCGGTCCGATTCAGAAGGACAAGACGTTCTTCTTCGGCTACTACGAGGGGCAGCGCCTCGCGGTGACGTCGCCGTACCAGGTGGAGATCCCGAAGCCGGCGGACATCGCGTCCGCGCGCACGCGCATCGCCGGCGCCGGGCTGGCGACGAATTCAATCGGGGAGAACCTGCTCAAGTACTTTCCGACCGATCCGACGGGATTGATGACGGTGAACTCGGCGAACGTCGCCAACATGAACACCTTCTCGGTGAAGGTCGATCATCAGGTCAACGCGAACAATCTCGTGAACGGCCGCTTGTTCTTCGGCAACAGCTTCCAGTCGGCGCCGGCGTTCGTCGGTCAGCTCACGCCCGCCAACGGACCGGCCGACATGTTCAACTCGGTCACCGATCCGACGCGCGTGGCGCTCGTCGGCGTCGTCTGGAATTCGACGATCTCGAACAGCACGCTGCTGCAGGTCCGAATGGGCTACAACCGGATTTCGCAGACGATCGATGTCAACAACAAGGTCGATCCGGGGAGCCTCGGGCTGAACACCGGGCCGCTCGACGCGGCGGACTTCGGCGTGCCTGCGGTGACGCTCGGGACCTTCGGCTACATCGGCGGCGTCGGCGGCTATCCGATCACGACGTCGCCGACCGAGACGTTCGACATCTCGGGATCGCTGACCGAGACGCGCGGCCAGCACACGATCAAAGTCGGCGGCAACTGGCAGGAAGGGAAGAACCACAGCGTGCGCAATCGCGCGCGCACCAGCATCACGGTGACGGGCGGCGGATCGTTCGATCAGGTCGACTCGCTGGTCGGCCTCCTGCTCGGACGCTTCGACACGATCGGGCGATCGTTTGGCTCGACGGCGCGCGACATGTCGCAGCATTCGGTCGGCGCCTACGTCAACGACGACTGGAAAACATCCGCGCGCGTCACCGTCAGCCTGGGCCTGCGGTGGGACGTCAATCTGCCCATCCGCGAGGTGAACGACCTGGCGTCGCTCTTCATCCCCGGGCAGGGGCTCGTGCGGCTCGGGCAGGGGCTCGATCGGCTCTACCCGATCGACAAGAACAACTTCGGACCGCGGGCCGGCATCGCGTGGGACGTGAACGGCGACGGCCGCACGAGCGTGCGCGCCGGCTACGCGTTGACCTACGACCTGCCGGATTTCAAGACGGTGCACTCGCCCAACACGACGTGGAGCGGGCTGGCGGCGAGCGCGGGCGCGATGACGAACCCCGATCTCGGCGTCTTCTCCGTGTCGTTGAACGGCACGCAGACCCGGGCGCCCGACGCCGCCGGCGCGACGTGCATCAACCCGAACGCGCCGAACGCGGGCGGGAATTTCGTCTGCGTCCAGCCGGGCGTCGCGGTGTTCGGCAGCAGCCCTTCGGGGCAGCCGCCGTTCAACGCCTTCACGATCCCGAGCGACTACCGCACGCCGATGTACCACTACTTCCACACGACGGTGCAGCGCGAGCTGTTCCGCGGCAACGCGGTGACGGTCACGTATCTCGGATCGCGCGGCGTCGATCAATCGTGGTTCCGCGACATCAACGCGCCGCCGCTCGGGACGCCGACCACGGCGATTCAGGTGAACCGCCCGTTCAACGCGCAGTTCCCGAATCTGAAGCACATCATCCAGCTCACCAACGACGGACGATCGTTCTACAACGCGCTGCAGCTCTCGTTCCGGCAGCAGGCGTGGCACGGCATCAACACGCAGTACAACTACACGCTGTCGAAGTGCGAGGACTACAACTCGGACAACAGCCGCGGCCGGAACGATTTCCCGCAGGCGGACAACCCGTACAATCCGGCGGCCAACCGCGGGCCCTGCACCTTCGATCGCCGCCACAACTTCAACGTCGGCGGCGTATACGCCGTGCCCGGCGACAACCCGGTGACGCGCGGCCTCGAGATCGGCACCGTGTTCACGGCGCTGAGCGGCCGTCCGTTCACGCCGAACCTCGGCAGCCGCGACCGGACCGGACAGGACACCGGCAGCATTCGCGCCGATTGTCTGGTCGATCCGATCTACAACTTCACCAATCCGGATGCGTTCATCACGAACGCCGCGCAGGCGTTCGGAACTCCCGCGACTGGCAAGCTGGGCACCTGCGGCCGCAACAGCGCACGGCAGCCGGGACTCGCACAGTGGGACGTGAACATCATCAAGGAAATCCACCTGTCTGGCGGCACCCGCCTGCAGGCGCGCTGGGAGATTTTCAACCTCCTCAACCGTGTCAATCTCGGATCGCCGCAAAGCACCAACGTGCGCAGCGGCCTGTTCGGCAGCATCGGCTCCACGCCGGACGTGGATTCGGGCAACCCGGTCATCGCGCAGGGTGGGCCGCGCTCGATGCAGTGGGCGCTCAAGGTACTGTTCTGAAATTGTGAATTCAGAATTCTG
>QHWK01000912.1:1378-2598 GCA_003223775.1 Acidobacteriota bacterium | reverse complement strand
CTGCGCGGCGCCCGCTCTGGGTGTACGAGCCGCCCGGTGCGCAGGGCGCGACGCTCCCTGCGATCTACCTCATCCAGGGGTTCACGGGCCAGGTGGACATGTGGCGGAACCGTTCCGCCTTCCGTCCTTCCGTGATCGAGCTGATCGACCATCTGCGCGCCCCTGCACGCGTCGTCTTCGTCGACGCGTGGACGTCGCTCGGCGGTTCCCAGTTCGTCGACTCCCCCGTCGTAGGCGACTACCACACGTATCTCTGCGAGGACGTCGTCGGCTTTGTCGACGAGCGCTACCCGACCGGCGCACGCGCGATCGCCGGCAAGTCGAGCGGCGGGTACGGCGCCATGATCACGGCGATCGTACGACGCGTTTTGGGAGGACTTCCGCGCGCGGCCGGCATTCACGAAAGCGGCCGACCCGGCGCTCGTCAACACCTACGCGATGGCTGCCTGCTATTCGGCCGGCGAGCTGCCTTTCGACGTCGCCACGGGCCGGCTGAAGCCGGACGTGTGGGACCGGTGGCTCGGGTGGGACCCGGTTCGCATGGTCGAGGCGCATGCCGACGCGCTCCGCGGTCTGCGCGCGATCTACATCGATGCCGGCACGCGCGACGAGTACTTCCTCGACCTCGGCGCCGAGGCGTTCCGGCGCGCGCTCGAGCGGATCGGGGTCACGGACGTCTTCTTCGAGCTGTTCGACGCGAAGCACGGCTCGATCGAATACCGCTATCCCCTCGCGCTTCGCTACCTCGCCGAGCGGCTGCAATGAGAGGGCTCGAGGGCAAGCGGGTCGTCGTCACCGGCGGAACGAGCGGCATCGGCGAAGCAACGTGTCGCCGTTTCCGCGACGAGGGCGCAAGCGTCGTCAGCATCGCCGCCGACGACGGCGAGGACAACATCGTCTGCGACGTCGCCGACGCAGCTCAGGTCGAGCGGGCGTTCGAGCAGATCGGCGCGGTCGACGTGCTCGTCGCGAACGCAGGCATCTCCATTCGCTCGCCGTTCCTCGACATCCGAGAGGAGGACTGGCGCCGCGTGCTCGACGTCAACCTCACCGGCGTCTTCCACTGTGCGCAGCAGGCGGCGCGCCGCATGGACGATGGCGTCATCCTCATGACCGCGTCGACGAACGGCCTGACGGGACACGAGAGCTACGCGGACTACAACGCGTCGAAGGCGGGCGTGATCCTGCTCGCGCGGACGATGGCGCGCGAGCTCGCTCCG
>QHWK01000912.1:0-1349 GCA_003223775.1 Acidobacteriota bacterium | reverse complement strand
GCAGATCCCGCTAGGCCGCCACGCGGATCCCGTGGAGATCGCCGCGCTCTTCGCCTTCCTCGCGAGCGACGACGCCGCATACATCACCGGCGCCGCGATCGCGATCGACGGCGGCGAGACCGCGTGACCTTCCGCGTACGACGGAAGCCGCAGGTCTTCATCGGAGCATTCGGCATCGCAACGCTCATCGTTGGCACGGCCAGCGGATGCGCGACGGCCGCGACGGCGCGAAGATCTAACTCGCGGCCCACGGCTTCGTAACGTTTGCCGCGTAGCGTCTGCCGCATGCCTTGGAGGATCGCCCTCCTCGGGGTCATCGCCGCAGCCGTCGCGGGTTCCGCGCGCGCGGATGGGGCGTGGTGGGCGACCACCGGGTTCGGAGTCAACGGCGGCGTCGCGAACGTCGACGCGGTCGGCGTGATCGCCGCCGCTCCCGACGGAACCATCCTCGCCGCCGGATCGAACTCAAACGGCAGCGTTACGCTGTTCCGCTACTCCGCCGACGGGAGACCGATCGGCTTCGGGCACCGGGAGAAGCCGCGCACGCTCGACACGGGCACCGACTGCTACCCCGGCCTCGACGTGGTGCGCGACGGCACGATTCTCGTCGCCTGCGGCAACATCGTCACGGCGTTGCGCCCTGACGGGACGCTGCGGTCGCTGACCACGATCCCCGGCGCGAACTTCGCCGCAGTCGGCACGGACATCCTCGGCCGGATGGTCGCAGCCGGAAGCGTGCTCGTCCGTCTCAACGCCGACGGAAGCATCGACGGATCGTTCCCGCAAGTGACGCTACCGTCCCACGCGAACGCGCTCCTCGTTGCGGGCGGGCGGATCCTCGTCCTCGCCGGCGGCTCCATCGTCGGGTACCTCGACGACGGAGCTCTCGACACGTCGTTCGGGCACGACGGCGTCGCGACGTTCCCCGGGTTCACGGCGACCTCGTTCGGCGTGTACCAGCACTGGATCCTCGCCGGCGGCTCGCGCGGAAACCAGGCGGCGGTCGTGCGCTACATCGCCGGGGGCGTCCTCGACACGACGTACGGGACGAACGGGATCGTGGCCTGGGCCCCCAACGGGTACATGAGCGCCGCAGTGGTCGGGCTCGGCGTGCGCGCCGACGGCCAGGTCGACACCGCAGTGCTCGGAATCTGGAAAGCCGATGTCTACAACTCGGAGGAGCATCCCGAGGCGTGGTTCGTCCAGCGCGTGACCGGGACGGGTCGGCTCGGGAAGTCCGAAGAGGGCCCGCCCGGCTACATCGACCCGACGGCGGAGTGCCTTCAGGAGTTTCCCGTCGCGCTCGCGGAGCAGCCGAACGGCATGACGCTCGTGTCCGGCATCGCGTG
>QHWK01000376.1 GCA_003223775.1 Acidobacteriota bacterium | reverse complement strand
GCGGCGCGGCGTCCGATCCCGCCGGCAAGGACGGCCTCGCCGCGGTCACGGCGGACATGCTCGACGAAGGGAGCGGCGAGCGATCCGCGATCGAGATCCACGAAGCGCTCGCGCGCCTCGGCGCGCAGTTCGACACCGACATCGGATCCGACGCGACGGTGGCGAGCGTCACCGTTCTCAGCCGCTTCTCGCAGCGCGCGCTCGGCCTGCTCTCCGACATCGTCGTGCGCCCGGCGCTGCGCGAGGACGACTTCGCGCGCGTGCGGCAGCTGCGGCTGCACCGCCTGACGCAGCTGCGCGACATGCCCGGCGCGCTCGCCGATCGCGCATTTCTCCGGCTGCTCTACGGCGCGCATCCGTACGGCCATTCGCCGATCGGGAGCGAAGCGACGCTCGCGGCGATGACGATCGACGACGTGCGCGCGTTTCACGCGCGATCGATCCGGCCGGCCGTGGCGACGCTGATCGCCGTCGGCGACTGCGATCACGAGGGCATCGTGCGGCTGGCGGCGGACGCATTCGGCGGCTGGGTCGGCGGCGTCGACGGCGACGTCTCGGACGAGGCGCTCGTGCCGCAGGCGGCGGCGATCACCGTCGTGCCGCGGCCGCGCGCGCCGCAGTCCGAGCTGCGCATCGGCCACGTCTCCGCCGCGCGCTCGACGCCCGATTACCACGCGCTCGTCGTCGCGAACACGATCCTCGGCGGGCAGTTCGTGAGCCGGATCAACCTCAACCTGCGCGAGCACAAGGGGCTCACCTACGGCGCGCGGACGTCGTTCGAATTCCGTCGGCTGCCGGGGCCGTTTGCGCTGCAGGCGAGCGTGGCGACGGCCGGCACGGCGGTCGCGATCCGCGAATCGATCGGCGAGATCGCCGGCATCCGCGGCGAGCGTCCGGTGACCTCCGACGAGCTCGTGCTCGGCATCGCCGCGCTCACGCGCGGCTACGCGCGCAGCTTCGAGACGGGCGAGCAGATCGGCCGCGCCGCCATGCAGCTCGCGCTCTACGATCTCCCCGACGACTACTACGAGCAGTTCGTGCCGCGCATCGAGGCGGTCACCGCCGACGACGTGTCGCGCGTGACGGCGCGGCATCTGGATCCGTCGCGGCTCGTCACGGTCGTCGTCGGCGATCTCGACGCGATCGGCGCCGACCTCGGCGCGCTCGCGCAGGCGGCGCCGGCCGTCCTCTCGCCCGATCACATCTAAAATACGCGAGATGGCTGATGGCTGATGGCTGATGGTGAATGGAGACGGATACGCGTTCCTCAGCCATTGCATTTGCCATAGCCATCAGCCATTTGCCATAGCCATCAGCCATTTGCCATAGCCATCAGCCCTTAGCCATCAGCCATGAAAGCGATCAGGTTCCACGCGCACGGCGGGCCCGACGTCCTTCGGTACGAGGACGCGCCGGATCCGTTCCCGGCCCCGGGCGAGGCGCTCGTCCGCGTGCGCGCGTGCGCGCTCAACCACCTCGACATCTGGGAGCGCGCCGGCCTGCCGCGGGTCCGCATTCCGCTGCCGCACATCTCCGGCAGCGACGTCGCGGGCGAGGTCGTCTCGTGCGACGGCGAGGGCGTGCGCGCGGGACAGCGGGTGATGCTGCAGCCGGGCGTGAGCTGCGGGCGCTGCGCGGCGTGCGTCTCGGGCCGCGATCACGAGTGCCCGTGCTACGAAGTGCTCGGGTACATGAACCACGCCGGCGGCTACGCCGAGCTCGTGACGGTGCCGGCGCAGAATCTGGTGCCGATTCCCGACGAGATCGACTTCGTGCACGCGGCGGCGTTTCCGCTGACGTTTCTCACCGCGTGGCACATGCTCATCGCGCGCGCCGGGCTGCAGCGCGGCGAGGACGTGCTCGTGTTGGCCGCCGGCAGCGGCGTGGGGCAGGCCGCGATCCAGATCGCGGTGCTGCACGGCGCGCGGGTGTTCGCGACGGCCGGCTCGCCGGCGAAGCTGGAGCGCGCCCGCGCGCTCGGAGCCTCGGAGGTAATCGACCATTACGCGCAGGACGTGGCGGAAGAGATCAAGCGCCTGACGAACCGGCGCGGGGTGGATGTCGTCATAGAACATGTCGGCGAGGCGACGTGGCCCAAGAGCGTCCGCTCGCTCGCGCGCGGCGGCCGCCTGGTCACCTGCGGCGCCACGACCGGCGGCCGCGGTGCGGTCGACCTGCACGCGCTGTTCGCGAAGCGGCTCTCGATCCTCGGCTCCTACATGGGCGCCAAGGGGGAGCTCCTGCGCGCGGCGCGCTTTTTCTTCACGGGTGAGCTGACGCCGGTCGTCGATCGAACCTGTCCGCTCGCCGACGCCGCCGAGGCGCAGCGGCGCTTGGAAGCGTCGGAACAATTCGGCAAGATCGTCCTCGAAGTGCCATGAGCAGCCTGCAGCGCGTCGGCGTCAGCCTCTTCACGCTCATCGCGCTGGTCAGCATCGTGCTGGCGGCCGCCACGATCTGGCTGTTCGTCACCAACCCGGTCACCGTGGCCAACGCGGTCAACGAAGGCGAGATCTCGCCGCTCGTCCGCCAGCTCGCGCAGGTATTGCTGACCGCGCTCGGCGGCCTGTTGAAATACCTGTAGGCCGCCTCGCGGTGCAATGAAGAATTAATTGCGCCGCTCCGCCAGGAGCGCGCGCTTCAAGAACCGCGTCAACACCCAGCCGTCGACGTACTTGAACGGCGTCTTGCCGGTGCTGTAGTGGCCGCAGCGCAGCACGGCCACCTCGTGCGGGATCTGCTGCTCGCGAAACGCCGCGACGAGATCCTCCGACAGATCGACGGGAAAGCTGAGGTCGTAACGCGCGTAGACGAGCAGCGTGCGGCGATCGCGGACGCGATCGAGGTACACGCGCGGGCTGATCGGACGCCACAGCGCGCGCAGCAGATCGAGCTCGATGTGCCCGTTCATCCCGTCGCGCACGTGGCGTGTCGAGATCCCGCGCCACACGACGTCAGCGAAGTACGGCGAGATGTGGTTCAACGCCTGCGCGCGAACGAGCGGCTCGTGCGCCGTCGTCAGCAGCGCGAGGCACGAGCCGAGGCTCGTACCGAGGATGCCGATGCGATCGTAGCCGCGCAGGGCCAGCCACGCGATCGCGCGCCGCGCGTCGAGCACCGCCTGGCGGCACACCTGCACCGTCCGCGCGACGTTCGCGCTCACGATGTAGTCGGCGCGATGCAGCTCCGGCGGCATCCGCTCGTCGTGGTACGGGAGGCTGAGGCGAAGCGCCGCCATCCCGTTCCACGCGAGCAACCGGCACAGGCCGACGTGGCCGTTCGCGTCGGCGTTCCACTGCGGCAGGACGAGCACCGCCGCGCGCGGCGAATCGTTCGCCGCTGCGGATCTCATCGAGGTATCCGGAACGGAGGGGACGGCCTTCGCGGGAAAAAATCGCGCGTAGACGGTGTTGTTCGACTCGTGCGGCGTAGTGAGCGCGCTCGGAAACGTGAGCACGTCGCTGTCGCGCGATGCGGTGAGCGTGTAGTCGGCGGTCGGCGGCGGGGCGAAAAACGCATCGGTGTCGCGCATCACATGCGAGACCCAGCCGGCGAGCACATCGGCCGGCCGCTCGACGTCGCTCGGGGCAGGCGCACGGCGAGAGCCGTTGCCGGTCGGAATCCAGTCGAGCCCCCAGTCGAACGGCCGCACGACGCGATCGGTCGTCGCGTTCGCCAGCCGCCGTTCCCACGCGTGGAAGAGCGCTTGAAGCATTCGCGTCCCATGCTATACTGCCTGCTTCATGCACGCCGCCTTCGACACGCGAAAGCGCCTCGGGCCCAAGCGGGCCAAGCGAACGAGCTGTGTCGGAGTCTGTGTGCGCGCGCGCTGAATCGATATCAACGCCAGCGACTCAGGGGCCGACCGGTGAATCCACCGCGTCGGCTTTTTGCTTTTTAGAGGGACCAAATGGCGATCGAAGTCGGAATCCTCGGAGCGACCGGACAAGTCGGCCAGCAGTTCATCGCGCTCCTCGCGACTCATCCCTGGTTCAGGACGACGTGGCTCGGCGCGAGCGAGCGATCGGCGGGGAAGGCGTATCGCGACGCGACGGCATGGCGGCTGCCGTCGCCGCTGCCCGACGAGATCGCGGCGCTCGGCGTCGACGCCGCGACGCCCGGCCGTGCGCCGAAGCTCGTCTTCTCCGGCCTCGACTCCTCGGTGGCCGGCGAAATCGAAGGCGCCTTCGCGCAGGCCGGCCACATCGTCGTCAGCAACTCGCGCAACTACCGCATGGAAGCCGACGTCCCGCTGCTCATCCCCGAAGTGAACGCCGATCATCTCGCGCTCTTGAAGTGCCAGAGCGCGCGCGGCTGGAAGGGACGCATCGTCACGAACCCGAACTGCGTCGTCGTCGTCTACGCGATGGCGCTCGCGCCGCTGCGCCAGTTCGGCCTCGAGACGTCGATGATCACGACGCTGCAGGCCATCTCCGGCGCCGGCTATCCCGGCGTGCCGTCGTGGGACATCCTCGCGAACGTGATCCCGTTCATCGGTGGCGGCGAGGAACAGAAGATCGAAACGGAGACGAACAAGATCCTCGGCGAGCTGCAGAGCGGCGCGGTACAGAACCATCCGGTGGCGATCAGCGCCGCCGTGACGCGCGTGCCGGTCCACAACGGCCACACCGGATCGATCGCGGTGTCGCTGCGGCAGAAGCCGGATGCCGATGCAGTGATCGATGCGTGGCGGTCGTTCCGCGGCCGCCCGCAAGAGCTCGAGCTGCCGTCAGCGCCTGCGCAGCCGATCGTGTATCTCACCGAG
>QHWK01000375.1 GCA_003223775.1 Acidobacteriota bacterium | reverse complement strand
CCTCGGCGACGAGGAGATGGCGGTGATCACGCGGACGGGCGTCCACTTCACCGACTTCTTCGGGCGGCCGGTGTCGAAGGCGACGCAGCGGGTCCTCTGGGATCCGATCATGGCGGAGAAGGCCGGCTACAAGCACTTCATGCTCAAGGAAATCTTCGAGCAGCCGACCGCCGCGCGCGAGACGATCCTCGGCCGCGTGTCGCAGGACTCCGGCAAGGTGTTCCTCGAGGAGATGAAGATCAGCGACGCGCAGTTCGCGGCGATCGAGAAGGTGACGATCCTGGCGTGCGGGACGTCGTGGCACGCCGGCCTGGTCGGCAAGTACATGATCGAGCGCCTGGCGCGCGTGTCGGTCGAGGTCGACTACGGCTCCGAGTACCGCTACCGCAGTCCGATCGTGTCGAAGCACACGCTCGCGGTCGTGATCACGCAGTCGGGCGAGACGGCGGACACGCTCGCGGCGCTGCGCGAGGCGAAGCACGGCGGCGCGGCGAGCCTCTCGATCTGCAACGTCGTCGGCAGCATGGCGACGCGCGAGACCGAGGGGACGATTTATACGCACGCCGGCCCCGAAATCGGCGTCGCGTCGACCAAGGCGTTCACCTCGCAGCTCGTCGCGCTCTACCTGCTCGGCCTCCGGCTCGGGCAGGCGCGCGGCGTGCTCACGCCGGAGGCGTCGAAGCCGCACATCGACGCGCTGCTGCAGCTGCCGCTGCTGCTCGAGCAGGCCTTGAAGATCGCGCCCGAGATGGAGGAGATCGCCGGCCGCTTCCACACCCGCACCGACTTCCTGTATCTGGGCCGCGGCATCAATTACCCGATCGCGCTCGAGGGCGCGCTGAAGCTGAAGGAGATCTCGTACATCCACGCCGAGGGCTACCCGGCGGGCGAGATGAAGCACGGACCGATCGCGCTCATCGACGAGCGGATGCCGGTGGTGACGATCGCGCCGGTCGACGCGGTGTTCGAGAAGATGATCGGCAACATGCAGGAAGTGAAGGCGCGCGGCGGATCGGTGATCGCGCTCACCACGCGCGGGGACGAAAAACTGCGCGCCATCCTCGACCGGCAGAACGACTTCGTCGTCGAAGTGCCGCCGGCGCCGGAGCTGCTGACGCCGATCGTGATGACGCTGCCGCTGCAGCTGCTCGCCTACGACATCGCCGTCAGACGCGGCTGCGACGTCGATCAGCCGAGGAACCTCGCCAAGAGCGTGACGGTCGAATAGGGGCTGGGGCCGGGGGCTAGCCGTTGCGCGGAACGACCGCGCGACGATGTTAGGATGACGGCTAGCCTCGAGCCCCAGGCCCGCACATGGACTTTCTCGCCTCCCTCAACCCCGAACAACGCGAGGCCGTCCTCCACATCGACGGGCCGCTGCTCATTCTCGCGGGGGCGGGCTCGGGCAAGACGCGCGTCATCACGAGCCGCGCCGCGTATCTGGTCGGCAACGGCCACGCGCAGCCGCACGAAGTCCTGGGCGTCACCTTCACCAACAAAGCGGCGGAGGAGATGCGCGCGCGCGTCGAGTCGCTCGTGGGCGCCGACTGCCGCGGCATGTGGCTGTCGACGTTCCACGCGCTCTGCGCGCGGCTGCTGAGGCGCGAAGCGCCCGCCATCGGCCTCTCGCGCGACTTCGTCATCTACGATTCGGCGGACCAGCTGAGCGTCGTGAAGCAGGCGCTGAAGGCGCTGCACATCGACGACTCGTTCGTGCAGCCGCGCGCGGCGCTCTCGCGCATCAGCCACGCGAAGAACCGGATGGAGACGCCGGGAGCGATGGCCGACTCCGCCGCCTGGAACCGGCGCGAGGAAGAGATCGCGAAGATCTACACGCACTACGTCGGCGCGCTGAAGGAGAGCAACGCGCTCGACTTCGACGATCTGCTGCTGAAGACGGTCGACCTGTTCGAGCAGTCGGAGCGCGTCCGGACCAAGTACGCGCAGCAGTTCAAGTTCGTGATGGTCGACGAGTACCAGGACACGAACCGGCCGCAGTACCTCCTCATTCGGCGGCTCGCCGAGATCCACCGCAACCTCTGCGTCGTCGGCGATCCCGATCAGTCCATCTACAAGTGGCGCGGCGCGGACCTGAAGAACATCCTCGACTTCGAGCGCGATTTCCCCGACGCGAAGATCGTGAAGCTCGAACGCAACTACCGGTCGACGCAGATCATCCTCGACGCGGCGTCGGCGGTGATCAGCCAGAACCGCAACCGGAAGGACAAGCATCTCTGGACCGATCGAAAGGGCGGCGATCGCATCAAGTACTTCCGCGGCGGCGACGAGCTCGAGGAGGCCGACTTCATCACGCGGACCGCGCGCACGGCGCTGGCCGACGACGTGGAGGCGACGGTCGCGATCCTGTACCGCACCAACGCGCAGTCGCGGACGATTGAAGACGCGCTGATGCGCGAGGGCATCGCCTACAAGGTCGTCGGCGGCGTGCGGTTCTACGAGCGCAAGGAAATCAAGGACGCGCTCGCCTACATGCGCCTCGTCATCAACCCGCACGACGACGTCAGCCTGCGCCGCGTGATCAACGTGCCGGCGCGCGGCATCGGCAAAGGCGTGATGGACGCCGTCGAATCGATCGGGCCGGCGACGGCCGGCGACGAGTCGCTGCCGCTGCTCGCGGCCGGACTTCAGCCGGCGCTCTCGGCCAACTCGCTCTGGGCGCGCGTCGTCCGCGGCCTGGAGGATCGCGCGTTCACCGGGCGCGCCGCCGCGTCGCTCGCCGTGTTCCGCGATCTGATCGCGGCGCTCACCGAGATGGCGCGCCGCGAGTCGGTGTCGATCGCGATCGGCAAGATGCTCGATCAGAGCGGCTACCTCCAGGATCTGCGCGACGAGCGCAACGAGGACGCCGAGGGGCGCATCGAGAACCTCGCGGAGCTCGTGTCGGCCGCGCGCGAGTACGAGAGCCGCGAGCCCGAGCCGTCGCTCGGCGGCTTCGTGGATCGTCTCTCGCTGCTCTCCGACGTCGACGAGGAGGAAGGGACGCGCGACGCGCGCGTCTGGATGATGACGCTGCACAGCGCGAAAGGCCTCGAGTTTCCCGTCGTCGTCCTCGCGGGGCTCGAGGAAGGGCTGTTCCCGCACTCCCGGTCGAGCGACGATCAGGAAGAGCTCGAGGAGGAGCGGCGCCTCTGCTACGTCGGCATGACGCGCGCGCGATCGCGCCTCGTGCTCACCGGCGCGGCGCGGCGGCGGGTTTTCGGCGAGTATCAGTCGAGCAAGCCGTCCCGGTTCATCGAGGAAGTCCCTGCGGAGCTCGTCGAGGAAGTCGCGCCGTCGTACTCGTCGGCGTCATCAGGCTATCAAGGCAACTTCCCGCACTACGAATTCCGGACCAATCCGTACGGCCGCGGCCGCCGCGGCGATCGCGTGAAGGAAACCGCCGCGACCTACGCATACGAGGACGAGGATCAGTCGACGATCGCGCTGAAGCTCGGGATGAAGGTCCGCCATCCGCAGTTCGGCATCGGCACCGTGCTCAGCGTGGAAGTGCTCGACGACGACACCAAGCTCGTCGTGCGGTTCACGGCGGTCGGCACCAAGACGCTGCGCGCGAAGTACGCGAAGCTCGAGCCGGCATGACCACATTGCGGGCGGCGGATTGCGGATTGCGGATTGAATTGTCGATTGGCGATTTGCAAAACATCCGCAATCAGTCCGCAATCCCCAACCCGCAATCCGCAATCAATCGGCAGCCCGCAATCCGCGTTCCGCAATGAAGTCGAACGGCTCGGTGTACGTCGCGGCGGTCATTGCCGCGCTGGCCGCGTACTTCACCTACCAGTGGTGGTTCAACCCTGCGCGCGCGATCAAGCAGCGGCTCGGGCAGGTGGCCGCCGCGCTCTCCGTGCCGGCGCCCGACAGCGACATCGCCCGCCTCGAGCGGCTCGCGGCGCTGCGGCGATATCTCGCTGACGAGGTGCGCGTCGACCTCGCCGGCGCCCAGCCGGTCGCGTCGCGCGAGGCGGTCCTCGCGATCGTCGCCAGCCTGCGGCAGCCGGGCGGGGCCGTCGACGTCCAGTTCGTCGACACGCAGGTGAACGTGGAATCGTCGTCGAGCGCACGCGCGTACCTGACGGTCGAGGTGACGACGTCCGACCGTACCGGACAGCCGACCGTCGACTCGCGGGACGCGATCGTCACGCTCGTGCGTCGCGGCGGCGAATGGCTGATTACGAGCGCGGAGTCGCGGGCGATCCAGACGCGTCCTTGATCGCCGTGATGATCCAGCGTCCGGTCAGCTCCTTGTCCGCATGCAGCACCGCGCGCTGCATCGTGACGACGTAGTTCTTCTGCGCGGTCTGTCCGCTCGGCAGCTTCACCGGCGCCGCGATCGACACGTCCTTCGAGACGAGCTCGCCGTCGTACTTCGTCACGTCGACGTGCGTCGGCCCGCCGTTGATGCTCATGTCGACGACGACGGTCTCGGCGGCCACGGCGTCCTCCGCCGCCTTCGCAAGCGACTTCAGCGCGAGCGGCTTGCGCTGCCCGGGCGAGACGTTCGTGATCGTGAACGACGTGATGATGCCGTCGGCACCCGGCTCGAACGACGCCGCGGCGAAGCCGGCGAGCGTCGTGTTGTCGCGCAGGCGCGACGCGCTGAAGAACTGCTGGAGGATAGGCTGCTCGGACATCGACGAACAGCCAATGAGCGTCGCGGCGGCCAGCGTGATCGCGACTGACCGGGACATGCCGCACCTCCTCAGGGATGGGGCTTACGCGTCGGTTGGGTCCGTTGGCGCCTCCGTGACGGTCTCTTCGTCCTCTTTTTCGACGAGCCTCGCGATCGAGACGACCTTGTCCTCGCCCTCGATGTTGATCAGGGTCACACCCTGCGTCGCGCGGCCGATCGATCGGACGTCGTTCGTTTGCATCCGCAGGATCATGCCCTGCTGCGTGATCACCAGCAGCTCGTCGCCTTCCTGCACGTAGGCGACGCCGACGACCGTGACGGTCAGCAGCGTGCCGCCGGGCTTCACCACTTCCATCGAGACGACGTAGTCGTCGCCGCGCAGGTTGATGCCGCGGACGCCGTAGGCCGTGCGGCCCATCGGCCGGACGTCGGTTTCGGTGAACCGGATGGCCATCCCGTACCGCGTGGCGATGAAGACCTCGCCGCTGCCGTCGGTGATCTGAACCGCAATCACCGCGTCGTCCTGCTCGACGCCGATCGCGATGATGCCGCCGGCGCGCGGGTTGCTGAACGCCGAGAGCTCCGTCTTCTTCACGACGCCTTTGCGCGTGCCCATCACGATGAACTTGTCGTCGGCGAACTCCTTGACGGCGAGCATCGCGGCGATCCGCTCGCCTTCCTCCATCGACACCAGGTTCGCGATCGACTTGCCCTTGCCGCCGGGGCCGACGTCGGGGATCTCGTGGACCTTCAGCCAGTAGGCGCGGCCGCGGTCGGAGAAGATCATGATGTAGGCGTGCGTCGAGGCGACGAAGAGGTGGCTGACGAAATCCTCGTCGCGCGTGCGCATGCCGATGCGCCCCTTGCCGCCGCGGCGCTGGCCGCGGTAGGTCGAGATCGCCGTCCGCTTGATGTAGCCGGTGTTGCTGACGGTGATCGCCATGTCCTCTTCGGCGATCAGATCCTCGACGTTGATCTCGCCCGTCGCGTCGACGATCTCGCTGCGGCGCTCGTCGCCGTACTTCGTGCGGACCTCCTTCAGCTCGTCGACGATGATCTGCATCAGCAGCCGGTCGCTCGCGAGGATCGCCCGCAGCCGCTCGACCGTTTTCAGCAGCTCGGCGAGCTCGTCGAGGATCTTCTGCCGCTCGAGGCCGGTGAGCCGCTGGAGCTGCATGTCGAGAATCGCCTGCGACTGGATCTGCGACAGGCCGAACTGCGTGATCAGGCCTTCGCGCGCTTCCGGCACCGTTTTCGATCCGCGAATCAGCGCGATCACCGCGTCGAGGCGATCGAGCGCGATCTTGAGGCCCTCGAGGATGTGGTAGCGCGCCTCGGCTTTCCGCAGCTCGAACTCGGTCCGCCGGCGCACGACCTCGCGGCGGAATTCCACGAAGCTCTCGATCAGCTCGAGCAGGTTCATGACCTTCGGCCGCCCGCCGACGATCGCGAGCATGATGATGCCGAAGCCCATTTGCAGCTGCGTGTGCTTGTACAGGTTGTTGAGAATCACCTCCGGCACTTCGCCGCGCTTCAGCTCGATGACGATGCGCATCCCGTCGCGATCCGACTCGTCGCGCAGATCCGAGATGCCCTCGATCGTCTTCTCGCGCACCAGCTCCGCGACGCGCTCGATCAGCTTCGCCTTGTTGACCTGATACGGAATCTCCGTGACGATGATCGCCTGTCTGTCGCCCTTCTTGTTCGTCTCGAGCGTCGACTTCGCGCGCATCAGGATCGAGCCGCGGCCCGTCGTGTACGCCTGCACGGCGCCCTGGCGTCCGACGATCTGGCCGGCGGTCGGAAAATCCGGCGCGGGGACGAGGCGAATCAGGTTGCGCAGCTTGTCCGCGCTGTTCGGCCGCGCGGACGGATCGGCGAAATACGTGTTCTCGATCAGCCAGACGCAGCCGTCCACCACTTCGCGCAGGTTGTGCGGCGGCACGTTGGTCGCCATGCCGACCGCGATGCCGGCCGATCCGTTCACGAGCAGGTTCGGAAACGGCGCCGGAAGAACGGTGGGCTCTTCGGTCGTCTCGTCGTAGTTCGGCGCGAAGTCGACCGTCTCCTTGTCGAGATCGCCCATCGCATCGTCGGCGAGCGCTTGAAGGCGCGCCTCGGTGTACCGCATCGCCGCAGGCGGGTCGCCGTCGATCGAGCCGAAGTTGCCCTGGCCGTCGATGAGCGGATAGCGCATGTTGAAGTCCTGCGCGAGCCGCACGAGGGTGTCGTAGATCGACTGGTCGCCGTGGGGATGGAAGTTGCCCATCACCTCGCCGACGATCTTGGCGCACTTGCGATACCCGCGCGTCGACGACAGCCCCATCGTCTTCATGCCGTAGAGCACGCGGCGGTGCGCCGGCTTGAGCCCGTCGCGCGCGTCGGGCAGCGCTCGTCCGATGATTACGCTCATCGCGTAATCCATGTACGAGCGCTTCATTTCGTCTTCGATGTTGACGGGCTGCAGCTGCGGAACGAGATCAGCCATAGAGTGAGGCGACTAAGGGGCTAGGGGCCCTACACGTCCAGGTTTTTCACATCCAGTGCGTTGTCTTCGATGAACTTGCGGCGCGGCTCGACCTGATCGCCCATCAGCGTGGTGAACATCAGATCGGCTTCCGTGTGATCCTCGGCGCGCACCTGCAGCAGCGTCCGCGCCTCGGGATCCATCGTCGTCGCCCAGAGCTGATCCGGATTCATCTCGCCGAGGCCCTTGTAGCGGTTCACGGCGACGCCCTTCTTTCCCGCGGCGATGAAGTAGTCGACGAGCTCGTCGATCGAGCGCAGCGTGATGTCGTGCTGCGCGAGCTTCGACGGCTTGCGGACGCGCTCCTTCGGGCCCGAGAGCGACGGGATGTCGCGGTGGTTCGCGAGCAGCGTTCGGTATTCGCCGGCGGTGACGAAGTCGACGCCGATCCTGTGCTGGCGCGGGTAGCCGGCGGCGCGATCGTCGACGTGGAGCAGATAGCGGTTGTGCTCTTCGTCGCGCTCCACCGTCACGGTTCGCGTCGGCGTCGTCAGGGCGCTGCAGATCTGCTCGAGCTTCTCCTTGTCGGCGAAGTACTCGCGGTCCGCGCCGGCGGCCAGCAGCGCTTCGACGATCTCCCGCGGGTGGCCGCGGCGCTCGACGACCTGCAGCAGCTTCTGGTGCGCGATCAGCCGGTGCAGCAGCTTCTCGAGATCCGGTCCGGAGATCTCGAGGCCCTTCGACGGGAACCGCACGACGCGCGCCTCGGCGGCGCGCTTGATCAGAAAC
>QHWK01000374.1:2024-8153 GCA_003223775.1 Acidobacteriota bacterium | reverse complement strand
AGCGGCCTGATCACGCCGTCGCTCGACGAGATGGTCTTCGTCGCGAAGGAGATGACGCGCCGCGGCATGCGCGTGCCGCTCCTCATCGGCGGCGCGACGACGAGCCGCCAGCACACGGCGGTGAAGATCGCGCCCGAGTACGATCGGACGACCGTCCACGTGCTCGACGCGTCGCGCGTCGTGGACGTCGTGTCGAGTCTGCTGAGCGACGATCGCCGGCCGGCGTTCGAACGCGAGAACCGCGATCTGCAGCAGCGGCTTCGCGAACAGCACGGCGCGCGGCGCGAGCGGCCGCTCGTGCCGTACCCGGCTGCGCTCGCGAACCGCCTGCGGATCGACTGGGCGCACGAGTCGATCCCGACGCCGCCGTTCGTCGGCCGCCGGCTGCTGGCGGATGTCCCGCTCGCCGATCTCGTCGCCTACATCGACTGGACGTTCTTCTTCGCCGCGTGGGAGCTGAAGGGGCGATTCCCGGCGATCCTGGATCATCCCGCGTACGGCGCGGCGGCTCGCGAGCTCTATGACAACGCGCGCGCGCTCCTCGATCGCATCGTCGCCGAGCGGCTGTTGACCGCGAGCGGCGTCTACGGCTTCTGGCCCGCCGCGAGCGAGGACGACGACATCGTCGTCTACCGCGACGTGGATCATCATGGCGAGCTGGCGCGCTTCAACATGCTCCGGCAGCAGGAAGCCCTGCCGAGCGGCCAGCCGCATCTCTCGCTCGCCGATTTCATCGCGCCGCGCGGCGCGCGCGCGGACACCGATTACATCGGCGCCTTCGCCGCAACCGGCGGGCTCGGCGCCGACGATCTCGCGCGCCGCTTCGAGCGCGAGCACGACGACTACGATGCGATTCTCGTGAAGGCGCTGGCGGATCGCCTCGCCGAGGCATTCGCCGCGTATCTGCACGCGCGCGCGCGCAAGGAATGGGGCATCGACGGCGCGGAGACGGCCGTGCTCGGCGCCGCCGACGCCGGGATGGCGCTCACCGAGAACGCCGCGATGACGCCGGCGGCGAGCGTCAGCGGCCTGTATTTTGTGCACCCCCAAGCGCGCTATTTCACCGTCGGGCGGCTCGGCGAGGACCAGATCGCGAGCTACGCGCGCCGAAAAGGCCAATCGATAGAGCAGGTTGAGCGCTGGCTCACGTCGAATCTCGCGTACGAGCCGGCCCGCTGCTGATCTGAAGACTTTTGTCTGCCTGCGACGAATTTTATCTGCCTTGATAGAACTCTTTGGACAAAGAGCTCAACCTTATGTTAAGGTGACTGCCTCGGTGGGCACATTCCTGCCCATTTCGACCAGGAAGTTGACGGTATCTGTTGCGTCTGACGCCTCTGCTTGCGTGCGTGACCACGCTTGTTCTCGCTGCGTCTCTTGCGTTTGCCGCCGGTTCGTCCCGGCCGCTCGCGAAGCTCGATCGCGAGCTGAATCGCCGCTCGGCCAGCGCTCCATCGAGCGCCACGACGAGCGTCATCGTCCGCTTCCGGAGCGATGACCCGCCGGCGGAGTTCAGGAAATACGTTCGTTCCGGCGTGCTGCCGATCGTCAAAAGCTATGTCCTCGATCTGCCCAACGGGCAGCTGAAGGCGCTCGCCTCGCACCAGGACACGCTGTTTGCCAGCCACAACGCGACGGTTCACGCGTTCAACTTCCGCACGAGCGTCCAGAGCGGCGCCTTCTTCGCGCGGCGGCGACTCGGCTTCACGGGCGCCGGCGTCGGCGTCGCCGTTCTCGATTCCGGCGTCGCGCCGGTCGACGATCTCGTCGAACCCGGCCGCGGCGGCCGCGCGCTGAGGTTCTTCCACGATTTCCTGGTCCCCGACGCCGCGCACGCGGGACGCGAGACGATCTGCAGCGCGCCGTGCGATCCGAACGGCCACGGCACGCACATCGCGGCGACGATTGCCGGCGACGGCTTCGATTCGCTGGGCGAACGCGCGGGCCTCGCGCCGGACGCCTCGATCTACGCGCTGCGCGTGCTGGGCGTCGACGGCAGCGGATCGGTGGACGGCGTCATCCGCGCGCTCGGCTGGGTGCTCGATCACGCGCGCGCGCACAACATCCGGGTGGTCAATCTGTCGTTCGGCATGGCGCCGGCCGGCAGCCTGCCCGACGTCGGCGACGTCGCGGCGCTGCTCGCCGAGGATCCGCTGGCCGTTGCGACGAAAGCGCTCGTCGATCGCGGCATCTTCGTCGTCGCCGCCGCGGGCAACAACGGGCAGGTGGCGTGCTCGTCGCTGCCCAATCATCTGCCGACGGAAACGGGACGCTGCGAGGCCTGGGGCGGCGTGACGGCACCGGGCACCTACCCCTGGGTGTTCACCGCCGGCGCGAACAGCTCGATGGGCACGATGACCCGGCGCGACGACACGCGCGCGGCGTTCAGCTCGCGCGGCCCGGCGTTTCCGCTGCAGAACGCGAAGCCGGACCTTCTCGCCGGCGGCGTCGGCATCGAATCGGCGTCGGCGCCCGGCAGCACGCTCTACGCCGATGCGCTCGTCGCGCACCCGGAGCTCCTGCTGAAAGGCGCTGTTCCAACCGCTGCCTTTCCGTACATGGCGCTGAGCGGCACGAGCCAGGCGGCCGCGGCCGTCAGCGGCGTCGCCGCGCTGATGCTCGACGCGAACCCCCATCTGACGCCGAACCTGATGAAGGCGGTCCTCGAGTACACCGCGCAGGACTACGCCGGCACCAGCCCCCTCGAACAAGGCGCCGGATTCCTGAATGCGCTGGGCGCCGTGCGCCTTGCGCGCTTTTACGCGACGGCGCGCACTGGCCAGCGCGTGCCGGTCGAGGGGATTTGGAGCAGGCATTTCATCTGGGGCAATCACGAGATGTCCGGCGGTCTGATGCTGCCGGACGCCGTCGCGTGGGATCTCGGCGTCGTGTGGGGCGTGCCGCGCGTGCACGGCGACACGGGCGACAACATCGTCTGGGGCACGTCGTGCGGCGCCGCCGACTGCGGCGACAACATCGTGTGGGGCACGAGCGACGGCGACAACATCGTCTGGGGGACCGCCGACGGCGACAACATCGTCTGGGGGACGTCGCAGGACGGCGACAACATCGTCTGGGGCACCTCGCAGGACGGCGACAACATTGTCTGGGGCACCGACTGCGGCGGCCAGGACTGCGGCGACAACATCGTGTGGGGCACGGCAGGCGACGGGGACAACATCGTCTGGGGGACTGCCGAATCGGGCGACAACATCGTCTGGGGTACGTCGGCGGACGGCGACAACATCGTGTGGGGGACGTTCGGCGACGGCGACAACATCGTCTGGGGCACTGCACAGGAAGGCGGCAATGTCGTCTGGGGGACGTTCGATCCCGTGGAAAGCGTCGTTTGGATGAATGACGGCGACAAGATCGTGCCGGGGACCGCTCCGGGTGTCGTCCCGGGCGCGGCGAACGGCTCGCGGCCGATCTCCGAGGACCAGTGGTATCGCTTGTTGCTGAATCGTTCGTTCGACGAGTGGTGGGTGTCGCAGGAATTCGGCGACCGCCCGCTGACGAGGCACAAGTAAATGGAGAAGATGCCGTACCAGCCGGGCGCCGAGGTTCCAATGAGTCGTGATCGAATCGCCTCGATCGCGACCGACTGGCAGCGCGCGCTCCCGGTGCTCGCCGCGGGCCGCGTCGTCCTTCGCGAGTTGCGCGCCGACGATGCGCCATCGCTCTGCGCGCTGCTGACAACGGAGGAAGTCTCGCGCTTCATTTCGCCTCCGCCGACGACCGTCGAAGGCTTCGAGCGGTTCATCGCGTGGACCCACCGCCAGCGCGCGGCGGGGGCGTACGCGTGCTACGCGGTGACGCTGCGCGGCCGCGACACGGCGATCGGCATCTTCCAGATCCGCCGCCTCGATGCGACGTTCGAGCTTGCCGAGTGGGGATTCGCGATCGGGTCGACGTTCTGGGGAACGGGTCTGTTCCGGGAGAGCGCGCGGCTCATGCTCGACTTCGCGTTCGACGTCATCGGCGTGCGGCGCCTCGAGGCGAGGGCCGCGCTGCCGAACGGCCGCGGCAACGGCGCGCTGCGGAAAATTGGCGCGGTGCAGGAATGCGTGCTGCGCCGCTCGTTCGCGCGCGCCGGCGTGCGATTCGACCAGGCGCTCTACGCAATCGTGGACGTCGATCGCGCCGCCGCACAGGCGAGGCGGCCGGCGTTTACGCGCGTCCATTGACACCTTTCTTCACATTCGTGCACACGCGGGAACACGTGCTTTCCGGGAGCTTTTGCTAACGTTTTTGGCCATCTGCCAGTAAGATCGGTAAGTCGCCTGTCTCGAAACAGCACATTCCTTACGCATTCTGCCGTTTCAATTCCGGCCAGCTAGCCATCTAACTGCCTTTCACTGAAAGACTTACTAAACTGAACGTACAACTCGACACCTGTGGACATCGGTTTGCTCTGTCGCATGGAGCCATGATCTGTCCCTTGTCCGTTGGGGCGCCACGCCGGAAGGCTGTGTGGGGTCCAAAGCGCATTCTCGCCGCGGCGGCAGTACTAGGCGTCGCCCTCGTGCCGAACGCGACCGCGGAGGGCCTGCACGGCCGCGCGGCCGGGCGGTCGGTGTCGGGGCACCCCAACTCGCGCGCTGCCGCGTATAAGCTCGATACAGAACTCGAAACCCGCGCGGCGACCAACAGCCAGACGCGCACGACCCGTGTGATCGTCGAGCTCGTGCCCGGCGCGAAGCTGCCGTCGCAGTTCGCCGCGTTCGCGAAGCGCGAGGGGAAGCTCGGGATCATCAACGGACAGGTCGTCGATCTGCCCGATCGGTTGCTCCGCCAGATGGCGCAGCATCCGTCGGTGTTCCGCATCCACCACGATCGTCCCGCCGCGAAATTCAACTACCGGACGTCGGTGACGGTCGGCACGCGCGTGGTTCGCCAGATGCTCGGCCTTACGGGCGCCGGCGTCGGCGTTGCCGTGATCGACTCCGGCATCGCGACGTGGCACGACGACCTCACGAACACCACGTCCATGCTGTATCCCTACGGCAATCAGCGCGTGGCGAAGTTCGTGGACTTCGTGAACGGCCGGACGCAGCCCTACGACGACAACGGCCACGGCACGCACGTCGCCGGCATCATCGCGGGCAACGGCTACGATTCGGGTGGCCAGAAGGCGGGCGCGGCCCCCGAGGCGAGCCTGATCGCGCTCAAGGTGCTCGACGCGAACGGCAACGGCACCGTCAGCAGCATCATCGCCGCGCTCGACTGGGTGCTGGCGAATCACACGGCGTACAACATCCGCGTCGTCAACATGTCGGTCGGCTCGTCGATCCACGAATCCGCGTGGACCGACCCGCTGACGGTCGCCGCGAAGAAGGTCGTCGACGCGGGCGTCGTGGTCGTCGCCGCCGCGGGCAACTTCGGCCGCAACGCGGCGGGGCAGATTCAGTACGGCGGCATCAGCGCGCCCGGCAACGCGCCGTGGGTGCTGACCGTCGGCGGCTCGAGCACGCAGGGGACGACGAACCGTGCCGACGACGTCGTCGGCGGCTTCAGCTCGCGCGGTCCGAGCTTCATCGACTGGAATGCGAAGCCGGATCTCGTCGCGCCCGGCGCCGGCACCGTGTCGCTCGCGTCTGCCGGCAGCCACTTCTATCAAACAAAAGCGTCCGCCCTGTCGCCCGGCACGATCGCGACGGCGAACCTTCCGTATCTGAGCCTCACCGGCACGAGCATGGCGGCGCCCGTCGTCGCCGGCACGGTCGCGTTGATGCTGCAGGCGAACCCGTCGCTCACGCCGAACGCGGTGAAGTCGATCCTGCAGTACACGGCCGAGGACCGCGGCTACAACGGCCTGACCGAGGGCGCGGGCTTCCTGAACGCCGTCGGCGCCGTCCGGCTCGCGCGCTTCTACGCGAACGCGAAGCCGGGCGACAAGGTGCCGGTGCAGAAGATGTGGAGCCGCCACCTTATCTGGGGCAACTATCGCGTCGGCGGCAGCGGCGTGCTCGATCTGTCGAAGAACGCGTTCCGCCTCGACACGACGTGGGGCGTCGCCCAGACCGACAACGGCGACAACATCGTCTGGGGCACGGCGTCGCTCGGCGACAACATCGTGTGGGGCACCACGGCCACCGGGGACGGCGACAACATCGTCTGGGGCACGGC
>QHWK01000374.1:0-1821 GCA_003223775.1 Acidobacteriota bacterium | reverse complement strand
GGCGGCCACCGACGGCGACAACATCGTCTGGGGCACGGCGGCCACCGACGGCGACAACATCGTCTGGGGCACGGCCACCGACGGCGACAACATCGTGTGGGGTACAGCGGTCGGCGGCGACATCGTCTGGAGCCTCGGCGGCGCGGTCGATGGGCTCGGCATCAAGGGCAGCCAGCTGTTCGACAAGCTGCCTGACGCACAGCTGCTGAAGGTGCCGACCGTTGCTCCGGCTCGCAGCCCGCTTCCGACAATCGCACCGGCGACGACGACGACGGTATCGAGTGGTCCTGGGGGAGTCTTCTAGTCATGGAAACGATGCCTTATCAGCCGCAGCTCGACGTGACGCCGGCCCGCCACGTCGCCGAAACGGTGACCGCCACCGACTGGCGGCGCGCGCTGCCGACGCTCCACGGACGCCAGGTGACGCTGCGCGACCTGCGCGCCTCGGACGCGCCGTCGCTGCACTCGCTGCTGACGACGCAGGAAGTTGCGCGGTTCATGTCGCCGCCGCCGAACACGGTGGACGGGTTCGAGAAGTTCATCGCGTGGACGCACCGCCAGCGCGCCGCAGGCGCGTATGTGTGCTTCGCGGTGACGGTGCGCGGCTACGACACGGCGATCGGCATCTTCCAGGTACGTGACCTCGGCCACGGCTTCGACACCGCGGAATGGGGATTCGCGCTCGGCTCGCGCTTCTGGGGCACCGGCGTGTTCCAGGACGGCGCGAAGCTGATCCTCGAGTTCGTCTTCGAGACGATGGGCGTCCGCCGGCTCGAGGCGCGCGCGGCCGTCCTCAACGGCCGCGGCAACGGCGCGCTCCAGAAGATCGGCGCCGTCCAGGAAGGCCTGCTTCGCAAGTCGCTCCTTCGCGACGGGCGCTACCTCGATCAGGCGCTCTACGCGATCGTCGACGCCGACTGGCGCGTGCTGCGCCAGCAGCAGGTCCGCGCTCTTCCGGTTCACTGACATTCACCGCCGGGGCCGGCGCGCGCCGGCTCCCGTCGGCGCTCTCGCTGTACCCGCCGCGCTGTCCACGTCCGCGCTCCGCTCCTCCTTCGAATCAGCATCCCGGGTTTCGATTCCACCGCGCGTCACGAGTCCGTCCTCGATCGGCGCCGGCGTGAACTGCGCGCGCGGGAGGCCGACGAGATCGTCGGCGCGCTGAAACGATCGCATGAGCCCGTCCTCGGTGTGATTGCGCGATCGCAGCACGTAATGGCCGATCTCGTGCGCCAGCACCCGTCCGACGGCGCGGCCGACGATCGTCTCGCGAAGGCTCGGCGGCCAGTGGCTTTCGTCGACGCCGAGGAACAGCGCGCTGCGCACGAGCCTCAGGATCTCGGACACGTAGAGCAGGATCCTCGGCACCGGCGTACCGCCGGCGTCGAACACGATCGCGCCGAGCGGCTTGTCCCTCGAGCGAACGGCCGCGGACGCCGAGGCGACGACGGTCAACACGATCGGCGAGCGCGGTTCGCCGTCGTCCACGAGGACGCCGCGGGGCGCCCAGATGGCGGCCGCTTCGGCGACCGCCGTCGCGCGGACGGCGGGCGGCAGGAGCGCGGACTGCGAAAAGGCGAGCGAGACGTGGAGCAGCAGGACGGCGAACATGAGGCCATGCTAGGCGTCCGGAGAGCATGAACGAAATTCTTTGTCATCATCATGATGATGAAGTACGCTCATGCGCATGGATCTCGAGGTCCGTCACCTGAAGCTGGTGGCCGCCGTCGCCGACGTCGGCAGCCTGACGCGCGCCGGCGATCGGCTGCATCTCACGCAGTCGGCGCTCAGCCATCAGCTGCGCGACATCGAGGCGCGGCT
>QHWK01000909.1 GCA_003223775.1 Acidobacteriota bacterium | reverse complement strand
CGCGAGGAACTGCCAGTTGTCGCTGTACCGCTTCCGGACGCTCAGCTCGACGCTGTTGTTCTTGCGCTGCGCGAGCGGCGCCGGCGCGGTGTGCGTGCCGTCGTAGAACGCGAGCGACTGGCCCAGCGTGCCCTCGGCCGGGTTAGCGATGAAGTACTCGCCGCTCGACGGCACCAGGAAGTCCTCGATGACCCGTCCCAGACTGCGGTGCACGAAACGGACGCCGGCCGTCGTGTTCGGCGCCACCTCGTATTCGAAGCCGCCGATCGCTTCGTCGATGTACTGGCCTTTCAGATCGGGATCGACCGGCTCCGCGCCGCCAAGCAGCGTCGAGCGGCGCAGCGATGCCGGGTTGGGCAGGAAGTTCGCCGGATCGCGCGACAGGTTGTAGCTGAACGCGGTCACCTCCCCGCCGAACGCCCGGATGTTGATGTCCTGCGGGATGTTCTCGTAGAAGCGGCCGTAGTTCACGAAGATCTTCGCCTTGCCGGCGTTGGTCGGATCCCAGTCTGGCGCTCCCAGCGGACGCCCGCGTTGATCGTCAGGTTCGACATCACCTTGTAGCTGTCCTGCGCGAAGATCGATGCGTTCTTCGACTTGGGCGTCGCTACGAGCGGCAGCGCGATGCTCCACGTCGCGGGAATGTTGCGATCGAAGCCCGAGGCCTGATCGTTCACGTAGTAGCGGTGGCGATAGTAGACGCCGCCCGGCACGGCGGCGTTCGGCAGCACGTAGATCAACTGACCTGCGCCGCCCTGGAAGCGATCGACCGTGGTGTTGACCTGCTCGATGTCGCCACCCGCTTTGATCGTGTGGCCGCCGGTGTACTTGGTGACGTTGCCGCCGAAGACGTTGCGCGTGAAATTCTGGTTGTCGAACCCGCTGAATCCGCCGGAGCGCGCATTCGGGTTGACGGTCTGGTCGAGGATCTGCGGCGTCGTGGTTCCCGCGCCGCCGTACTGCTGCTTCTCACGATGCTGGCCGCCCATCACGCTGACCAGGAAGTTGCTCCCGAAGACCCCTTCGTAGCGGCCGACCGAGTCGACGCCGCCCGAATCGAGCGCGCCCTGGAACGTGCTCGGCGGGCCCGCGATCGTGAAGGCCTGGCCGTTCTGCGTCGAGAAGACCGCGCCGTCGCGCGTCGTCGGATCGCCCATCACGGTGCCCGTGATCGTGTGGTTCTGCGACGGCTTCAACGTGAGCTTGGCGGCGAAGAGATTCTGCGTGATGTCGGCTGGAATCACGCTGCCGAGGCTCGGCGCGCCCGGCGCGGTCAACGGCCGGATCACGGTTCCCTCGTCGCGGCGCGCGACGCGATCGTACGCGCCGAAGAACCACACTTTGTCCTTCACGAGGAAGCCGCCGAGATCGGCGCCGAAGTCGCCGAGCTTCGCCGTGTTCACGGTCGTCGTCGTCGTTTGCGGCCGAAGCGCGCCCGTCGTGTTCGCCGCCTGCAGGCCGCCGCCCTCGCCGAAGCCGAAGACGTCGGTGTGGAACGTGTTGCCGCCCGACTTCGTGATGACGTTCAGGTTGCCGCCGGTGAGCCGGCCGTACTCCGCGTTCAAGCCGCCGGTCTGCACCTGGACTTCCTGGATGAAGTCGGCGTTCAGCGCCTTGCCTTCCGTGCCGGTGTTGACGCCGGTCGTGTTGAGGCCTTCGATGATGTAGCTGTTCTCGGCGCTGGTCGATCCGTAGAACGACGGGCCGAAGGTGTCCTGCGTCACGCCGGGGGCGAAGCGCGTGACCGCGTAGATGTCGCGGCGCACGGCGAGCTGTTCCATCAGCTCCTGCCACCGTCTGATCGATGCCGAGGCGCACGTCGCTCTGGTCGACCGATTTGAAGCTGGAGAGCTCGGCTTTCACGTGATAAACGCCGGGCGGCAGCGACGGGAACCGGAACTGGCCGGTGGCGTCGGTGACCGTCGTATTCGCGCCCTGCAGCTGCGGGCTCGTGACGGTCACGGTGACGCCGGGCAGCACGGCGCCCTGCGCGTCGACGATCGTGCCGACCAGGCGGCCGGTCGTTTGCGCGAACGCCGGCGCGGCGGATGCGAGCACGGCGACAATCGCGAGGCAGCCGAGCGCAGCGCGCGCCGCTTTCCTCAATAACTTCCTCATGCGTAGTCCTCCCTGCGGACAAGACATCAAGTGATTTGAACGTCTGTTCAGATCCTGGCGATCATACCGTGGCGGGTGTCAAAAAGAGCCGCCGGGTTGCATAAATGTGACGAGTGGACGGTGTGCGAATTCAAGATTTTGAACGAAATTTCGCCGCTTATTCGCCGTTTTCGCGGTCACTATAATTGCGTAATTGCGCCATCGTGTGATGACTGCCGTGCTCGCCCTGCTCGCGTTGCTCGCCTCGGCCGCCGTTCAACAGCCGCCCGCGGACCCGACTACGGGCGCCAGCCGCTTCGCGCTCGCGTCGGTGCTCGACCCGCGAAACCGGCCGGTCGTCGACGTCGGCGCCGACGACTTCGTGATTCAGGAAGCCGGCGTCGCCCGCGAAGTCCTCTCGGTGCGCCCGGCCGACTACCCGGTCGTCGTGATGATCGACACCGGCATCGACGCGCGCGTCGACTTCGGGATGATGAAGAGAGCGGCTGAGCATTTCATCGAGCGCATCGGCCCGCGGCCGCTCGCGATCGGCACCTTCGGCGGCGCGCCGAAGATGATCGTCGGCTTCGACGACGATCGCGAGACGGCGCTCGCCCGGCTGCGCGATCTCGAGCCGGGCGGCAACGAGAAGAGCGAACTGATGGAGGGAGCGTCGGTGGCGGCCGGCGCGATCAGGCGCACCGGCGCGCTGTTCGCGGCGCTCGTGATGCTGTCGTCGGCGCCGCGCGACAGCAGCCAGGCGTCGCCCGACGCGATGATCGCGTCGATCATCGACAGCGGCGCGATT
>QHWK01000373.1 GCA_003223775.1 Acidobacteriota bacterium | reverse complement strand
TGCCGCTCGGCACGCACGAGCTCGTCGTCCATCGTCTCGCGGGCGGCGAGCGGCGATACACCGTCACGCTCGGGACGGCTCCTTACACGCTCCACGTAGACTTTTAAAATTCTTGATTCTCAGGCGGCGGGCAGGAAGCGCCTGACGTCCGGCGCGCCGCCGGCGGGGACCACCGTTTCCACGATGTGGCGGTCGTAGGCGCCGTCGGCATCGCGCGCGCTCGTGTCGACTTCGCCGAGCGCCGTGCGCACATTGTCGTCGACGAGCTGTACGACGGGGTGCAGCGGATCGTGCGGCGTCGTGCGGACGACGATCGCGAGCTCGCCGCGGCTCGTGCGCACGAGCGATCCCACCGGGAAGAACGTGATCGCGTTCACGAACGCCTTCACGAGCGACGAGTTCAGCTTCGTGCCCGCGAGCCGCGCGAGCAGCAGGCACGCGCGATCGGGCGGCGTCGGCGCCTGGTAGGATCGCGCGCCGGTCACCGCCTCGTAGATGTCCGCGACCGACACGATCTGGCTGAGCACGTGCGGCACGACGCCGTCGCCGATGTCGGGATAGCCGCTGCCAAGAACGGTCCGGTGATGCTCGAGCGCGACGAGCGCCGTCGCCGGACGCAGGCCGTCCACCTGCATCAGCATCTCCGCGCCGAGCACCGGGTGCGCCTCCATCATCTTGCGTTCGCGTTTGTCGAGCGCGCCCGGCTTCTTCACGAGCTCCAGCGGGATGCGCGTCTTGCCGACGTCGTGCAGCACCGCCGCCTCGACGAGCACCGGCAGCGTCTCATCGTCCAGGCCGAGCTGACGTCCGATCAGCAGGCTCAGCACGGCGACGTTCACCGAGTGGATGTAGGTGAGGTTCTCGTACTGCTTCACCGTGAGAATCTGCGCGAGCGCCGCGTTGCTCGCGACGACGCGAAACATGAGCAGCCGCACGAGATCGCCGACGGCGCGGATGTCGAGCGTGCGATCGTCCGAGAGGCGATCGAAGGCCTGCTGCGCCAGCGACAGCGATTCCTCGTAGTCGGGATCGAGCGCGTGCTGGGGCCGGTCCGGCCACTGGCGCGTGCGCCAGCGCGTGTCGAGCGGCACGAGCCGCCCGAGCGAGATGTGCTGCACTCCGGCGCGCGACAGCTGCTGCTGCACCGGCTCGCCGCCGGGCACGAGCTTCGTCCGGCTGAGAAACGAAGCCACCGTCGCGATCTCCGCCGTCGTGACGCCCGTCTCGAAGTGGAGGCTGTCCACCGGCAGACCATACGTGTCGCCTCGTCCCTCGCAGACGATGCCGTTCAGGTGCACGACGCCGCGGATGACGTCGATGCGCGCAGCGTCGGCGCTCTTCAGCTGGTGCTGCACTGCCTCGTCCACTTCGCGCAGCTTCTCGGCGACGAGCGGATGGCCCGCCGGATAGATGCCCGTCAGCGTGACGAGCGCGGCGAACGACTTGAGGATGCGATCCGGATCGCCGGTGATCTCGCGGGTGGTCATTGAAGCAGTTCTCGTGCCTTGGCCCCAACGCGCGCGAGCGCCGGACTCCAGAAATGAAAGCGCAGCGACGTCAGGCTCTCGAGCACCGGATCGAAGCCGTTGTCGCCGCTCTGCGCCGCGCGTTCCATGAGGCGCGCGGCCGATTGCGGATGACGCGTGACGAACTCACGACGTCCGAGGAGCTCGCGCGTCTTCGCGAGCGCGATCGACGCCGGCAGCCGCCACAGCGCCTCTTCCGCCGCCGGATGCACGACGGCGTGCCCCTGCTCGAGCTGACCGACGATGAGCGCCGCGGCCTTCGCGGTGCCCGAGCGCGCCAGCGCGCGCAGCGCTTCGCGGCTCGTGCGCTCGTCGGCCGCCGTCACGCGGTCGACGATCGCCTGCTCGTAGCCGGCGCCGGCAAAGCCGAGGACGGCGACCGCGCTGCGCGACGCGTCGGCGCCGAGCGAGGGCAGACGCCGCGCGATCGCGGGCGCGACGCGGCGCGCCGACTGGCCCATCGCGCCGGCCAGCGCGCGGGCGCGCGCGCGATCGGCCGCATCGTCGAGCGCGGCGAGCCACTCGGGGACGAGCGACGGCCCGAGCGCGGCCACGATGCCCGAGGCGAAGCGGTGCGTCGCCTCGCTGCCGCACAGCTGCGCGAGGTCGAGCACGAGCGCGCGGTCGCAGAGCTTCGCGACCGTCTCGCGGATCGCGCCCGCGACGTCGGGACGCAGCGGCTCGACGTGGGCTTCGATCTCGGCGATCCGCGCGACCCATCGCGTGACGTCGTTCCAGCGGCGATCGCGGATGAGCGTCCGCAGCGCCGGCAGCGCGCTCGTGAGGACGGCGGTGACGACCGCGGGGTTCGGCTCGATGCGCGCGAGGCCCGCCGCGCACGCGATCTGCGCGTCGGCGCCGTCGACGCTCGTGGCCGCGTCGCGCAGCGTGGCGAGCGTCGCGGCGGTCTGATCGGTGATGGACAGATCGAACGCGGCGAACTCCGCGACGTTCGGCGCCGCGCCGGGATCGAGCCGCGTGAGCGCGCGCGCCTGATCGTCGAAGCTCGTGGATGGCCGATCGGCGCTGCCCTCGCGCATCGCGCGCGCGTCGAGCTTCGCCTCGATGAGCGGCGTCAGCGATGTGCGGCGCTCGGGCGCGAGCTTCAGCCGATCGAGCGCGATCGCGAGCAGCTGCGGCGCGGCCGCCTCGAGATCGAGCAGCAGGCACAACGCGTCGGCGAGATCGACGTCCGGGAACTCGCCGAGCACCGCCTCGCCGGCCAGGCGGCCGTCGAGCAGGCTCGGCAGCACCGCGCCTCTCAGCAGCGTGCGCCGCGTGTCGGCGTCGAGCCGCAGCACGGCGCGCGCGAGCTTCGAGAAGAGCACGCGCGCCAGCCGCGGATCGACGGCGCTGATCAGCATCACCACGTCGTCGTAGCGCTGCTGCAGCGCCGCGCCGCGCGCGGCGCCGTCGCCGTCGATGAGCCGCGAGAGCATCGACGCGAGCTCCGCCGGTTCGTTGACGATGACCGTGAGATCGGTGAGCGAGATCGAGTCGTCGGCGGCCGCCGCCGGGTCGACGCGGACCCATCCCTTGTCGGGCGGATAGAGATGCTGCGCCGGTCCGCCGGCGACCGCGGCCGCCTGCCGCGCGCGCTCGCGATCGACGAGCGACCGCACGGCCTCGGCGGGCGCGCCGATGTCGAGCACTTCGGGCCGCGGCGTCTCGCGCGGCATGATCGCCGCGACGCCCGCGTCGAGCAGCAGCTCCGCGAAGCTCGACGTCGCCTTCGACGCCCGCGCGGCGGCGGAGAGCGTCGTGCAGAAGTTCGACCAGTCGCGGATCGACACGCCGCGCTCGATTTCGACCGACGCAACGCGCACGCGGTGCAGCGGCCGCGCGACTTCCTGCTCGATGATCGTGTCGCCGCCGACGACCTCTTCGCCGACGATGATCGTGCGCGGCGCGACGCGGAACGTGAAGGGACCGTCGATGTCCAGCTTCATGAACGCGCGATGGCACGCGTCGATCGCGTCGGTGCACATCGGGCTGGTGGCCGGGTACGTGTGAAATTGGCGGGCCGCGCGGCCGAGCAGCTGCAGGAAATCGACGATCGCCGCGGTGCCGGCGTCCGCAGGAGCGGCTGCAGGCTTGTCAGGTGTCCGGCGAACTTTGTAATCGGTCTTCCCGACCGGGTTTGTCATGGCCGCTACCAGCGCCGACCGCCGATCGCCGCTGGCCCTTCTGGCTCAACGACTTGGCGACCCTGGACGGAGGGCTGGATGCGGCCTCGCCGTCAGGCCGGCGGCTCTGGAGCGGCCGGCACGGGGAGACTAGGCAAGAGTCAGACCTGACATCCCACCCGGGAGCGACGATCTTCACGAGAAATTCTTCGCACTCCGCGGGAGCTCAGACGGCGCTCGAGTCCGCATTCAGGGTCGCCACCGCGACGTCGCGTGGTGCGTCGGCAGGCGCCGACGCGCGCGCCCGCACCGGCGCGACCGACCGCGACACGAACCTCCGGCAGCGATCGATCATCTCGACGACGTGCGGACCGGGATCAGCGAGCGCGTGGACGAGCGGCGTCTCGCGCAGGCCGACTCCGCTCGCGCGGCCCGTGACCGCCGTGTGCCGCCACGCGCTGACCGCGAAGGTGCCGCTCGCATAGCGGCAGCGCCGATAGCCGATCCCCGGATGCGGCAGCCCGAGCGCCGTCAGCGCCGTGAGCTGCGGAAAGTTCACGCCGGCGTGCAGCGATCCGAGCAGGCTTCCCCAGAAGCGCGGGTTCACCTCGATGATGTCCACGCGTCGGGTCGCGGCGTGCTCGCGCAGATCGACGTGCGCGACGCCGTTCCACTTCAGCACCGCCATCAATCGTTTGACGACGCGCAGCACTTCGTCGTGCGCGACGAACTCGACGGCGCGCGACGGCTGAAAGCGATCGGCGGCCGGTCCTATCGCTCGTTGAATCGTGTACGCCAGGACCTCGCCGTCGTCGCACAGCACGCTGCAATCGATGTCGCGGCCCGCGATTTCCTGCTGCACTAATGTGGTCGCCGCCGCCCTCGGATGACTCGAGAAGTGGCGCCGCAGCGCATCGGGCGTGCGGAAGCGCGCGATCCCGATCCCGTTGCTGCCGCGGCGCGGTTTCAGGAGCACGGGGAAGCGCGCCGCATCGCCCATCGCGGCGGTTGCTTCGTCCGAACCGGCGAGATGCGTCGTCGGATGCGGCAGGCGATGCTTCGACAGCACACACGCGAGATGCCACTTGTCGTACGCCGCGTCGAAATGGACGACAGACGGAATCGGCGCCGCACGGAACGGCAGACCGCCGGCCCGGCACGCCAGGGCGCGAATC
>QHWK01000372.1 GCA_003223775.1 Acidobacteriota bacterium | reverse complement strand
ACGGGGTTCGTCCGCGACATCACCGAGCGGCGCGCGCTCGAGGAACAGCTCCGCCAGTCGCAGAAGCTCGAGGCGATCGGACGGCTCGCCGGCGGCGTGGCGCACGATTTCAACAACATCCTCATGAGCATCATGGGCGCCGCCGACCTCCTGCTCATGCAGCTCGCCCCGGGCGACGCGGCGCGCGACGAGGCGATGGAAGTCAAGCAGTCGGTCGATCGCGGCGCGGGGCTCACGCGGCAGCTGCTCGCGTTCAGCCGCCGGCAGGCGACGAGGTCGCGCCGCTTCGCGCTCGCCGACGTCGTACGCGGCATGGACACGATGCTGCGCCGGCTGATCGGACCGGAGATCGATTTCGAGATCGTCGTCCCCGCCAGGCCGCTCGTCGTCGTCGCCGACTCGGGACAAATCGAGCAGTGCGTGATGAACCTCGTCGTCAACGCGCGCGACGCGATGCCCGACGGCGGCCGCGTCACCGTGCGGCTCGACGAGGTCGAGCTCGGCGAGGACGGGACGCCGGCGTTCGCCGACAGCCGGCCCGGCCACTACGCGCGCCTGAGCGTGGCCGACACCGGCACCGGTATGGACGAGGCGACGCGCGCGAAGCTGTTCGAGCCCTTCTTCACGACGAAGGAGCAGGGCAAGGGCACGGGGCTCGGGTTGTCGATCGTGTACGGGATCGTGAAGCAGAGCGGCGGCTACATCACGGTGACGAGCGAACCGGGACGAGGCTCGACGTTTTTCATCTACCTGCCGATTGCGACGGCGCCCGAGCCGGCGCCGGCCGCCGTCTAGGTCTTCTGGATCTTGCGCCGCGCGGCGCGCCCTTTCGTACGGCCGACGAGCTCGTCGACGATGCGGCGCTCGGCGTCGGTGCGCTCGCGCATGTAGCACTCGATCGCGTCGGTGATGATGCGCCACTGCGGGCGCGACGCAATCAGGCTCAGGGCTTGCAGCTTGGCCTTGATCTCGGCCGGCAGGCGGATGCTCAGCTGCGGATAATCTTTGACCTTTTCGCCTTCGCGCGCGCCGGCGGGCGGACGACCGATGCGTCGACGTTCCTTCGAAACCTTGGGTGCCATGGGATGGGAAGTTGATAACGTCGAGTTGTCGCTATAGCTGTGTTTGTGCTACCAACAACCAGCTTGTATACTCTCGCCACGGTTCTGCCCGATGGCGATGAAGCGCGCCCGAGCGGGGCGACGACGTGCGAGAACGCCACGCGGTCGCGGAAGAGCCGGCCCCGGCCGGCCTCCCGTCCACAACGAAAGCTGGTCCAAAGTCTCGGTAGTGCTGTTCGATCGCCAGATCGTGCACCTCGATCGCGTCGCGGCGCGCCGCAAGGACGGCCGCAGCCTGAACCGCGCCGAAGTCATCCGCGCGCTGATCGACGGCCTGATCGACAGCGGCATGGACATCACGGCTGCGGGCTCGGAGGCGGATCTGCGCGCGCGGGTCGCGCGGCGGCTCGCCGCGTCGTCCCGCTGACGCCGCCGCATTGTATCCGGTTTCGTAATTCGTTCCATCCCTTTTCTGCCGCGCCTCCGCGCCGCGCCGATCCGCCGGTTTGCGAGCCGGCCGCGCGCGGCCCACAATGAGAGCATGACTCGCCAGCACGCAAGCCGACTCGATCACCTCGGAGATTTCACCACCAGCCCTCGCGTCATCCCGATTTCGCTTCTTGCCGTCGTCATCGGTCTCGTCGCGGCCCTCGTCGCCGCCGCGCTGCTCAAGTTGATCGGACTGTGCACGAATATCTTTTTCTTCCAGCGCTTCGACACGGCGCTCGTGTCGCCAGCCGGCCACCACCTCGGGCCGTTCGTCGTCCTCGTCCCGGTTGCCGGCGCGTTGATCATCGGCCTGATGGCGCGCTACGGCTCGGAGCGGATCCGCGGCCACGGGATCCCGGAGGCGATCGAGGCGATTCTGATGAACGCCAGCCGCGTCGAGCCGAAGGTCGCGCTCCTCAAGCCGCTCTCGTCCGCGATCTCGATCGGGTCCGGCGGTCCGTTCGGCGCGGAAGGCCCGATCATCATGACGGGCGGCGCGTTCGGATCGCTCATGGCGCAGTTCTTCCATCTCACGAGCGCGGAGCGCAAGACGCTGCTCGTCGCCGGCGCGGCGGCCGGCATGTCGGCGACCTTCGCGGCGCCGGTCGCCTCGGTGATGCTGGCCGTGGAGCTGCTGCTGTTCGAGTGGAAGCCGCGCAGCCTGATCCCGGTGGCGCTCGCGAGCGTCGCCGCGGCGGCCGCGCGCCGCCAGATTCTCGGCCTCGGCCCGATCTTCCCGGTGCCCGCGCACGCCACCTACATCGGCGCGGCCGGCCTGCTCGGCTGCGTTGTCGTCGGCCTCCTGGCGGGTATCCTGTCGGCGCTGTTGACGGCGGCCGTCTACGCGTCGGAGGACGCGTTCGCGAAGCTGCCGATTCACTGGATGTGGTGGCCCGCGATCGGCGGCCTCGCGATCGGCATCGGCGGGCTCCTGTTTCCGCAGGCGCTCGGCGTCGGCTACGACGTGATTGCGGGCCTGCTGCAGGATCAGATGTCGACGCGCGTGATCGTCGGCGTGCTGATCGTGAAGTCGACGATCTGGGCGGTGTCGCTCGGATCGGGAACCTCGGGCGGCGTGCTCGCGCCGCTGCTGATGATGGGCGGCGCGCTCGGCGGCCTCGAGGCGCACGTGCTGCCGTTCGAAGGCGCGGGCTTCTGGCCCCTGATCAGCATGGGCGCGATCCTCGGCGGCACGATGCGCTCGCCGCTCACCGGCGTCATCTTCGCGGTGGAGCTGACGCACGACGTGACCGTCATGCTGCCGCTGCTGCTCGCGGTCGCGATCGCGCACGGCTTCACCGTGCTCACGCTGCGCCGCTCGATCCTCACCGAGAAGATCAGCCGGCGCGGGTATCACCTGAGCCGCGAGTACTCCGTCGATCCGCTGGAGATCATCTTCGCGCGAGAGGTGATGCGCGCGCCCAAGCCGGGGGCCGCCGACGAGACGCTGGTCCGCGGCGTCGTCGCGTACGACGACGAGCCGCTCCGCGTCGTCGTCTTCCGCATGGCGGAGACGGGCGTCATCGAGCTGCCGGTCGTCTCGCGGAGCGACGAGCGCGTGCTCGGGGTCATCGCGCTCGCGGATCTGCTCACGGCGCGCACGCGGATTCTCGACGCGGAGCGCCGGCGCGAGCGGCTGCTCGGCGCGTGGCTGCGCCGGGCCGGCTGAATTTGGTATGGTGTCGCGGTGCCTCTGGCGTGCCCGCTGTGCAACGGCGCGGTTCACCATTCGCGCACGCGGTCGTGGCTCGAGCGCCTGCGGCGGCGGATGACCGGCCGCGTGCCCTTCCGCTGCCGGACGTGCGGCTGGCGCGGCTGGTGCCACGACCCGACGCCGCGCGGCGGCGGTCTCCGTGAGGTGCACCGCGCGCTCACCGACGCCGAGCTCGATGGCCTCGAGCCCGATCCGACCGACTCCGAAGGAGACCGACCGTGACCGATGTGGAACGCCAGAAAGCCGAAGACCTGATCAGCCGACTCGAGATCGCCGTCGGTCAGATCTTTCCCCGCGACAGCGCCAACGCGTCGACCATCGCGACGATGATCCAGACGCTGAATGGCCTGCGGAGTCTGCTCGGACTGGTGAGGCCACACTGACGGTGAGGCCGCAATCAAGAATTCGGAATTAAGAATTGAGAATTCGTCGCCCTCGGTCGTGACAGCGCGATGACGAATGCTTGATTGCGTACAAACAGCGAGGGGCCCGCTCCCCAAAAGCGGGCCCCTCTCGACGATCGGCTATCGACCACAGATGGCCGGCCGCCGTACTTCGCGCTACTTGATGTTGAACACCGCAAGGACCGGCTGGTGGTCCGACGGCATGACGCCGTTGGCATCGGCCGTGTTGTAGATCGTCACGCTCTTCAAACTGAGGTTCGTCGCGCCCTTCGACTGGAAGATGTAGTCGATCTGGTGCGACCCGTGCGTGATGCCGTTCCCCGTCGCCGTGCCAAGCGCCTGCGCGGCGCTCCACGTCTCGGTGTAGGTCGCCTTCATGTCCGCGATTTCGGTCGTGTTCGGCCACGCGTTCCAGTCGCCGCAGACGATGCGGTTCTCCGCGAACGTCGTCTCCCAAGAGAGCAGCTCTTTGGTCTCCGTGATGCGGTTCGACTCGTACAGGTTGTCCATGTGCGTCGACGTGAAGTTGATCGTCCGGCCGCTCACTGAAATCGTGGCGTCGACGGCCGCGCGTCCGGCGGTCAGCAGGTGCGAGCCGGTCGCGATGAACGGGTACTTCGAGAGCACGACGTTGCCGATGCCGGTGGTCGAGCCGTGGGCGTTCACGTAGACCTTGTACCAGGTGATGCCCGTCCGCTGCTCGAGCAGGTTCTTGTAGACCACCGACTGATCGAGGTTCCTGCTCCAGCTGTCGCCCACTTCGATCTCGTTCAGCGAGATGACATCCGGGTTCGCCTTGACGATCCAGTCGACGATGCGGTTCATGTCGTAGACGCCGTCGCTGCCGTAGCCGCCGTGATGCGTGTTGTACTGCAGGACGCGCAGCGTGCCCGTCGGCGGCGGCTGCTGCTGCGTCGAGCCGCCGTAGGCAACGGTCAATACTGGCCGCACGGATGGATCGATGGCCTTCGACGAGTAGTACTCACGATATGACGTGCTGGTGGAGGCGCCGAGGTCCGAGAGGCCCAGTCGCGTGTACCGCGACGCGCTCGAGCTCACCGCCGCCTGCACCAGCGCGGTCACGTCGACGCGTACCTTCGCGCCGACGGTGTTCGGCACGGCGACGGCCGCCGCCTGCGGACCGAAATCGCCGCCGGTCGTCGTCCACGCCGTCGACGTCCGGCGGATGTTCCACGTCGCCTGCTCCTGCACGAACGACGTCGTGACCGGGAAGACGCCGACCTGCCGGGTCGTGTCGGTGCCGGCCGTCTTGATCGTCAGTGTCATCACCGCCGACTGGATCTTCGTGCCGGCGGGAATCGTGTTCTGCGTATCGAAC
>QHWK01000371.1 GCA_003223775.1 Acidobacteriota bacterium | reverse complement strand
CGCCGCCGGCCAGCGCCTCGTTGTGGAAGTAGTTCATGCCGCCGCGCGCTTCCATCACGAGCGTGTTGCTCCAGCTGCGCGTGTAGTTGAGGCCCGTGCTGTACGTCGTGTCGGTCCCCGTGCCCGAGAAGCCGTTGCCCGACGGGCTCCCCTGCTTCGACCCGCCGAACGCGCCGAACTCCGCCGGATCGACCAGCTTCGGACGGAGGAAGCTGAGGCGCGCCGAGATCTGATCGCGCTGGCTCGCCTGCCAGTTCAACTTCGTATCGAACGAGTCGGTCGTCTTCACGCGCGCGTAATCCACCTGGTAGTTCGGCAGCCCGGGCGCCGCATCGACGTTCGGCTGCGGCACGTTCGCGAGGATCGCGCGCGCGATCGGGCTGATGCGATCGGCCGGAATCACGTTGTTCGGAAACGGCGTGCGGCCCGTGCCGTCGGGATTGCCGGTGAGCGGATCGTAGATTCTCGTCGGCGACGCGCTGAAATCGCCCAGCCGGTACGCCGACGGCGGAATCACCGAACGCGTCGTGCGGCCCGCGTTGTCGCGAATGTGCTGGTAGTCGCCGAAAAAGAACAGCGAGTTGTGCTGAATCGGGCCGCCGAGCGTGAAGCCGCTCTGCAGGTAGTCGCCGGGCGGCGCGGTGTGGGTGAAGTAGCCGGGCGCGTTCGTCTTCTCGTTGTTGCCGAAGACGAACACGCTCCCCTTCAGGCTGTTGGTGCCCGACTTCAGCGTCACGTTCGTGATGGCCCCGCCGGCGCGCCCGAACTCCGCGTCGTACGCGCTCGTGCTGATGTTCACCGTCTCGATCGCTTCCGCCGACGGAATCAGCGTCGTCAGCAGGCCGGTGCGGTGGTTGTCGTCGATGCCTTCGATCTGCACGTTGTTCGCGAGGCGCGACTGGCCGTTGACGTTCGCCGAGAGGCTGTCCTGCGCGTTGAAGAAATCCGAGTGCGGGCGCTGGATCCGCAGCGCGCCGGGCACCGTGATCACCATCCCCTGGAAGTTGCGGTTGAACCCGAGCGGCACTTCGGCGAGGTGGACGCTCTCGATGATGCGGCTCGTGTCGGCGCGATCGGTCTGCAGCAGCGGGCTCTCGCCGACGACGGTGATCGACTCTTCCACCGCGCCGACCTCCATCTTGAGATCGACGCGCGGCGTCGCGTTCACCGGCACCTCCACGCCCTCGCGCACGACGCGCTTGAACCCGCTCAACTCGGCGACGACGCGGTAGGTGCCGTCCTTCAGGTTCGAGAAGACGTAGTTACCCGACTCGTTGGTGATCGCCGAGTACGAGATGTTCGTGTTGACTTCGGTGATCGTCACCGTGACGCCCGGCAGCGCGAACCCGGACTGATCGGCGATGTTGCCGACCAGGCCGCCTTTCACCGCCTGCGCGCGCGCGCCGGCGGCGCAGCCCAACGCGAAGACGGCGACCCACGCACTCGCCCGGAGCACGCGGCCCCATCGATGTCTGCTCATCATTCCTCCTCGAGACGGAAGTGTTGCAAACGCCGCCGTCGTAGGGCGAGGCTTTCAGCCTCGCCTCGGCGACCCTGAAAGGGTCGCCCTACGGGCGTCCCCTACGGACGGGTGCTGCTCGTCGCCGGCAGCACGCGCAGTCGGATGTTGCGGAAGGCGACCTGGTCGCCGTGATCCTGCAGGAGGATGTGCCCTTTGAGCTTCGTGCCCCAGCCGGGCTCGTCCTTGAACTTGCTCTTCGCCTTCGCCGCCATGAGCGCGGGGCTCTCGAGCTCGTACTCGATCACCTTCACGCCGTTCAGCCAATGCTCCACGTGCATGCCGTTGACGACGATGCGGCCGCCGTTGATCTCGCCGGCGGGCTTGAGCGGCTTGTTCGCCGGCGCCGCGATGGCGTCGTAGAGCGCCGCGGTGGCGCGGTTGGGCCCGATCTTCGCGTCGGGATGCCGCTCGTCGTCGATCACCTGGTACTCGTGCGCGATCGGCCCGCTGCGATCCTCGGTGACGAGATACTTGACGCCGCTGTTGCCGCCGGGCGCGATCTTCCACTCGAAGCTGAGATCGAAGTTGTCGAAGGTGTCGACGGTGATGATGTCGCCGCCGCCCTGCGACTCCTGGCCGTTCGTAGCCTTGTGGACCAGCCAGCCGTCCTGCACGACCCAGCCGGTCGTGGGGAACGACGGCTTCTTGAAGCCGCGCCAGCCGGCGGTCGTCTTGCCGTCGAACAGCGCGCGCTCGCGCGGAGCTTGCGCGGCGAGGGTGGAGGCCGCCGCGATGAGGAGGAGGAAACCGAACCAGGGACGACGCACCGCGGGCCCTCCTTTCCGAGAATGTAAACGAAAACACGATGTATCATCTGCTGTCTGGCAGTCAAGGTAATTGGAGACGCGCACCATGGGCAAAATGTCGAGACGAAAGTTCGTCACCAACGTCGCCGCGACATCGGCAGGCTTCGCGATCGTCCCGCGGCACGTGCTCGGCCGCGGGCAGACGGCACCGAGCGATCGCCTGAACGTCGCCGCCGTCGGCGTCGGCGGACAGGGACGCAGCGATCTCGTCAACCTCGCCACCGAGAACATCGTCGCGCTGTGCGACGTCGACTGGGACTACGCCGACCGCGGGTTCGCGGCGCTCGACAGGGACATCGCCAGCCAGCAGGAGCGGCTCGAGCGGCCGGCCGATCGGCCGCGGCTCGACGCGCAGGGCCGTCCCGAGCCGCCGCTGACGCCGCTCGAGCGCGAGCGCATGGCGGCGACGATCGAGCGGATGAAGCGGCTGAAGACGGCGCTGCCGCGCGCGGCCCGGTATCAGGACTACCGGCAGATGCTCGATCGGCAGAAGGACTTCGACGGCGTCGTCGTCGCGACGCCCGATCACATGCACGCGCCGATCGCGCTCGCGGCGATGGATCTCGGCAAGCACGTGTACGTGCAGAAGCCGCTGACGTGGTCGGTCGCCGAAGCGCGCGCGCTCGCGCGCAAATCGAAGAGCGCGCCGAAGCTCGCGACGCAGATGGGCAATCAGGGCCACTCGTGGGACGACGCGCGCACGGCGGTCGAGTACGTGTGGGCCGGAGCGATCGGCGACGTCCGCGAGATCCACATCTGGACGAACCGGCCGCTCGGCTACTGGCCGCAGGGGATCCCGCGTCCTGAAGTGCGCACGCCGCCCGCGGAAGGATTCCGGTGGAACGGCCCCGGCATCGAGGCGCGGCTCGCGTCGGCGATGGCGGGCGATTATCCCAAGCCAACGACGCTCGACTGGAATCTCTTCCTGGGCGTCGCGCCGGGCGTCGACTATCACCCGGTGTACCACCCGTTCAACTGGCGCGGCTGGGTGGACTGGGGCGTCGGCGCGATCGGCGACATGGGCGCGCACCTGATCGATCACTCGCTCTGGGCGCTCGACCTCGGTTTCCCGACGACGATCGAAACCGTCTGCACGCCGTTCAACGGCGTCTGCTATCCGCACGCGACGATGACGATGTACGAGTTCCCGGCGCGTGGGAACAAGCCGGCGGTGAGGCTGACGTGGTACGACGGCGGGCTGCTGCCGAAGAAGCCGGTGGAGATTGGCGAAGAGGAGTTGAACAAGACGGGCGGCGCGCTGCTCGTCGGCAGCAAGGGCAAGCTGCTGCACGACACGTACGGCAAGAACCCGCGGCTGCTGCCCAAGTCGCTGCACGACTCGTTCGGCAAGCCGGCGCTGAAGCTCGCGCGCATTCCGAACGAGAACCACGAGATGAACTGGGCCGACGCGGCGAAGGGGAAGACGCAGCCGTCGTGTCCGTTCAGCTACGCCGCACAGCTCACCGAGATCATGCTCCTCGGGATCGTCGCGCTGCGCGCGGGGAAGAAGATCGAGTACGACGCGAAGAACATGCGCGTCACCAACGTCGCCTCGGCGAACGAGTTCCTGCAGCGGGAACCGAAGCCGGGGTGGTCGCAGGTGTAACTCGCGCGAGCGCGCTTGCGAGGCGGTGACGATGAAACTCTGGAATGCGCTCAAATGGACCGGCTGCGCGGTCGGCGCGATGCTGTTGACGGTTTCCGCGTCCGGACAGTACAAGCAGCCGGTTCCGGAAGGATTCGCGCGCCTCGACGCGGACGAGATCAAGACGGGCGCCATCTTCGGCGATCCGACCAAGCCGGGAATCTACGTGACGCGCAACCGCTTCGCGCCGGGACAGGGCAGCCACCCGCACTATCACGATCAGGCCCGCTACATCACGGTGATCAAAGGGACGTGGTGGGTCTCGCTCGGCCCCGAGAGCGACGTCTACGATCCGGACAAGATGACGGCGGTGAAACCAGGCAGCTTCATCTTCGAGCCCGCCTTCGGCCATCACTACGACATGGCGAAGGACGAAGAGGTCATCGTGCAGATCATGGGACCGGGGCCGGTCAAGTCGACGCAAATCGGATCGAGTAAGCCGTAGTCAGGCGCCGCCCGCTTCGCGTGACAATGCCGTATGACCTCGCGCGCGTGGCTGGCGTTCCGCGTCGCGCTCGCCATCGTGCTGGCTGGAAGATCGAGGCGCCGCTCGGCGACGAAATCCTGCTGCGGCGCGGCGATGCCGTCTTCCGGCCGTCGAGCGAGATCGCTGCGGTGATCCGCGGCGAGACGACCGAGGATCAATGGCGGTCGCGCTGCGCGGCGCTGGAGATC
>QHWK01000370.1 GCA_003223775.1 Acidobacteriota bacterium | reverse complement strand
GGCACGCGGACCGTTATGTTGAACGGCGTCATCGCGTGTCCGCTGATCACGGTGGCCGCGGCGCTGCCGCCGGCGGAGGCGCTCGCGGCCTACGCGCAGACGGTGACGGCGACCGGCGCGACCGCGCCGTACACGTTCTCCGTGGTCGGCGGCTCGCTGCCTGCGGGCGTGTCGCTCAGCGCGGCCGGCGTCCTGAGCGGAACGCCGACGACCGTCGGCCGATCCTCCGCCACCATTCAGGCACAGGCCGCGAGCGGCTGCATCGGATCGGCGAACTTTGCGCTGACCGTCGTCGACACGCGTCCGCCGACGCTGACGCTGCCGGCAGACATCTCAGCGACCGCCACGACGCCGTCGGGCGCCGTCGTGAGCTTCAACCCGTCGGCCGCCGATCTCGTCGACGGTGTGCGGCCCGTTGCGTGCGCGCCGGCCTCGGGCAGCATGTTCCCGATTGGAACGATGCGGGTGGCCTGCTCCGCCGCCGATGCGAGCGGCAACACGGCCGCCGGCACCTTCACCATCGTCGTGACGACGGCCGACGTGCCGGGCCGCATGGTGGGCGACGCGTCGATCGACCGAGGGGCGTCGACGCACGAGATCGCGTTCGCCGTCCAGGAGCGGGCGGGCGGCGCGGACGCGGGGACGCTGCGCTACGAGATTGGAGCGAAAGGCCGCGGACGGGACACCGTCGACCGCTTCGAGTCGACGCTCATCACGAGCGTCAGCTTCTTCGACGTGCCGGGCGTCTCGCCGGGAAAACGGCCGGCGTCGGGCATCGACACGGTGCTGTTCGCCGGCCGCGGCGTGTGGAACGGGGGCGGTGGCTACACGTTCGAGGCGGTCGCGCGCGACGCTGGCGAGCCGGGACGCGGGGCCGATGCGTTCGCCGTGACGGTACGGGACGCCGCGGGCAGAATTGTGGCGGCTATCGACGGGACGATTACGGCCGGCAACATCGCGTCGCTCCGCGCACGCCCGTGACGCGGGCGGCTGCGCGATCGTGACGCGGTCGGTTCACGCCTTCAGACGATTCCAGCGCGCGAGCGCCGCCTTGCGCGCGATTGCACGGCGCCGTGCGGCGCTCAGGCTGTTCGCGCGCGCACGGCCACCCTTCAAGCCACCCAGCCGGCCGAGCGCGGCGGCGTGGGGGTTCTTTTGTGGCAAGCCGTGATCGGCGGCCGAGTCGACAATTGGTGGAACCGCGTTGGTCGACGGAATCTCATGCTGGGCAGCGGGGGATGTCGCTGCGTGGCGACGTCTGCTCGTCATATTCGGCTGATTAAATGCATGAACGATGCTCAGCTGGAGGACAGCAGCGCTGGTGCGCGTCAAACGACGCAGACGTCAGATAATGCGCTCAGTTGATTGACCAAACGGTGACCTCAGAGCCTCGCGATTATCGCTGCGCGGGCCCTGGAGCCGCGTCACCTTCACACCTGACTGTCGTATGCGACGACAGCCGCTGGCGTCAGAATGCGCACGAGGGTCGCGCGATCGATGTTCCCGCCGCTCATCACGCACGCCACCTTTCGCCCCGCGAGGCGATCGCGCAATTTCATCGCCGCCATTATTGGCGCGGCCCCGGCGCCCTCGGCGAGATTGTGCGTGGTCCGAAGCGCGAGGCGGACGCCGTCGGCGAGCTCTTCTTCGGTCAGCGTGACGACGTCGTCCAGCCCTGTGCGGAGGATGTCGAACGTGAGGTCGAAGGTGACGCGCGTCGCCATCCCCTCCGCAAACGTGTCGGCCTTGTCGCCGACGACGCGCGATGGTCCGCGCCACGAGCGCGTGAATGCGTCGGCGCGCGCCGCCTGCACGCCGATCACTTCTGCACGGCTGCCGACGCCGCTGCGCACGATTGCACACCCGCACGCGCCGCTGCCGCCGCCGATCGGGACGAGGATGACGTCTACGTCCGGCAGCTCGTCGAAGATCTCGAGCGCATAGGTCGCGACGCCAGCGATGAGCAGCGGCTCGTTTGCTGAGTGCACGTAGCGGAGGCCGCGCTCGTGCTGAAGCGCCTCGACGCGCTCGCGCGCTTCGTCGAAGTCGCGGCCGAACTCGAGGAGCTCCGCGCCGTAGGCGCGCATGGCGGCGTTCTTCTCCGGGTTGTTGCCCACCGGCACGACGATGGTGCAGGGCACGCCCTCGCGCTGGCACGCGAGCGCGATCGACTGGCCGTGGTTGCCGGTGGTCGCCGTGATGACGCCGCGGCGCTCGCTCGCGCTCAGCGTGGAAATCAGGTTCACGCCGCCGCGGATCTTGAAGGCGCCGGTCGGATTGTGGTTCTCGTGCTTGACGAAGATATCGAGCCCCGTCTCGCGCGCGAGCAGCGGATGGCGCATGAGCGCCGTCGGGCGTACGACGCGCGCGACGCGCGGCCGGGCGGCGTAGATGTCTTTGAGCGTTGGTGGAATCATCGTCGCAGTCCCTTCACCAGCGGCACGATGATATCCGGTCGATCGGTGATCAGCGCATCGACGCCCCAGTCGAGCAGCCGGCGCGCATCGGCCTCGCTATCGACGGTCCAGACCTGAACGCCGAGTCCGGCGCGGTGCGCGGCGCGGACGAATCGCGGCGACACCACACGCGTTCTGCCGGCGACCTCGGGCACCTGAAAGCCCGCGTATGCGGCGCCGGCGAGCGGCCATCGCACCCACGATCGATAGAGCGCCCAGCGCACTTCCTCGCGCCCCGCGCTGGTCGCGATCGCCGGCTCGAGCGCGCGCGCAGCGCGCAGGACGCGCACGCCGAACGCGCCGAGGCACACGCGATCGACGGCATCGGCGCGCTTCACCACGTCGACGACCGCGGAGGCGAGCGCGGGCCGATTCACTTTCATCTCGACGATCACGCGCGCCTCGCGGTGCCGCGCGAGCACCTCCTCGAGCCGCGGCACGCCGGAGCGCGCCAGCTCGGATGCCGTGCGATCCGCAATCGGTCCGCGGAGCGGCGTCGTGCGATCCAGCGTCCGATCGTGGTGGACGACGACGACGGCGTCGCGCGAGAGGTGGACGTCGAGCTCGAGGCCGTCGGCGCCGAGGGCCGCCGCGTTGTCGAAGGCGGTCATCGTGTTCTCGCGCGCGAGCGCGCCGCCGCCGCGATGCGCGAACACCAGCGGCCGCAGCGCCGAAAAGAACGGGTGGCGCACCGATTCGGAGTCTATCCCCGCCGCCGCGCGCCGCTCCTGATAGAATCGGTCAATGGCGGCCATTGAGACCCTGGGGGACCTGCGGCGATCCGGCTACCGTTCGCGGCCGGTGAAGCAGGAGATCCGCGACAACCTGGTTTGTAAGCTGCGCGCCGGCGAAACGCTCTTCCCCGGCATCATCGGCTACGACGAGACGGTGATCCCGCAGCTCGTCAACGCGGTGCTCTCGCGGCACAACTTCATCCTGCTCGGGCTGCGCGGCCAGGCGAAGAGCCGCATCCTGCGGGGGATGGTCGATCTCCTCGACGAGCGGATCCCGGTCGTGCCCGGGTGCAAGATTCACGACGATCCGTCCGCGCCGATCTGCGCCGGGTGCCGCGCGCGCCTCGCCGAGGAGGGTGACGCGCTGCCGATCGCGTGGCTGCGCCGCGACGAGCGCTACGTCGAGAAGCTCGCGACGCCCGACGTCACGATCGCCGACATGGTCGGCGACATCGATCCGATCAAGGCGGCGCAGGCGGGGCTGAATCTCTCCGACGAGCTGACGATGCACTACGGGCTGCTGCCGCGCGCCAACCGCGGCATCTTCGCCGTCAACGAGCTGCCGGACCTCGCCGGGAAGATCCAGGTCGGCCTCTTCAACATCCTGCAGGAAGGCGACGTCCAGATTAAGGGCTACCCGATCCGGCTGAAGCTCGACATGATGCTCGTCTTCACGGCGAACCCCGAAGACTACACCGCGCGCGGCAAGATCATCACGCCGCTCAAGGATCGGATCGGCTCCGAGATTCGCACGCACTACCCGGCGACGCGCCACAACGCGATGGCGATCACGAAGCAGGAGGCGTGGACCGACCGCACCGGCGTGCTGAAGATCGAGATTCCCGACTACGTGCGCGAGGTCGTGGAGGAAGTGGCGTTCCAGGCGCGCGGCGACCGCAAGATCGACAAGCGGTCCGGCGTCAGCCAGCGCCTGCCGATCACGACGCTCGAGCTCGTCGTCTCGAACGCGGAGCGGCGCGCGCTCGCGCACGCCGAGACGCTCGTCGTCCCGCGCGTGACCGACGTCTACGCGGCGCTGCCGTCGATCACCGGCAAGTTCGAGCTCGAATACGAAGGCGAGCTGCGCGGCGCCGAGCAGATCGCGCGCGATCTGATCCGCTCGGCGGTCGGCGCCGTGTTCACCGGCATGTTCGACGGCGCCGATACGCGGAAGGTGATCGAGTGGTTCGATCTCGGCGGATCGCTGCCGCTCGGCGACACCTCGTCCTCCGACGAGGTGATCGCGCAGGCGCGGACGGTGCAGGGGCTGCGCGAGCTGGCCGAGCGCGCGAACCTCGCGCCGGGCGCGCCCGCGCCGCTGGTCGCGTCGGCGATCGACTTCGTGCTCGAGGGGCTCTACGCGCAGAAGAAGATCAGCCGCAGCGAGGAGCGCGGCTACTCGAGCGCCGAAGCCGCGCCGCGCCGGTCGTCGCGACGCGACGAGGTGTCGCTCGACGACGAGATCAGGATTCCGAACTCGAAGAAGAAGTATTACAACTAGTGAAATATCGATACACCAAGTTCACGGGCGACGAGCTCGACGACCTCGATCTCGAGGATCTCGTGTCGAAGCTCTCGGACCTGCTGCTCTCGAGCGGCTTCGGGAACCCGCACGGCATGGACGAGGAAGAGCGCACGATGCAGGCGCTGCACGACGCGATCCTCGACGCGCTGTTCAACGGCGGCGTGCTGCCCGAGGAGACGATCGAGCGGCTGCTCGGCGACCCGGCCGACGGCGATCAGGCCGACGCGCGCTCGAAGCTCGAGGAGCTGATCCAGCAGATCATCGAGCGGATGGCGGAGCAGGGCTACATCACGACGCCGCCGGACTTGAACGCGGAGCGCGAGCGGCGCCAGGGGCGCGCCGGCGGCCACGGACCCGATCAGCCGCCCGTCACCTTCGAAGTGACCGACAAGACGCTCGACTTCCTCGGCTACCGCGCGCTGCGCGATCTGCTCGGGTCGCTCGGCAAGAGCAGCTACGGCCGACACGACACGCGCGA
>QHWK01000369.1:2402-9133 GCA_003223775.1 Acidobacteriota bacterium | reverse complement strand
GCCGCTACGTCGGCCCGCTGCCGGTGCCGCTCGCGGCGTACGTCGCCGCGATGAACGCCCTCACGGCCGCGCGCGGCTACCTCGATCGCGATCGACTGAAGAGCGGCTTCGGCCACCTGATCATTCGCGACGAGGTGCTCGAGAAGGTCGGCCCGGCGGTGAACGCCGGCAAGGCGGTGTTCCTCTACGGCCCGCCCGGCAACGGCAAGACGGTGATCGCCGAGGGGATGGGACGGACGCTCGGCGGCGACATGTACCTGCCGCACGCGCTCGACATCGACGGCCACACGATCACGATGTTCGATCCGATCGCGCACGAGTCGCTCGAGGAGGACGGCGGCGCGTCGAGCCTCGTCGTCGCGACGACGCAGCGCGATCGGCGCTGGGTCCGCATCCGCCGTCCGGTCGTGATGGTCGGCGGCGAGCTGACGCTCGACATGCTCGACCTCACGTTCAACACGATCTCGAAGTTCTACGAGGCGCCGATTCACCTGAAGGCGAACGGCGGCGTGTTTCTCGTCGACGACTTCGGCCGCCAGCGCATGCGCCCGGAGGACCTCCTCAACGTGCCGTTCGACGTGCTGACCGTCTTCGCGACGAACCTCAACCCCGAGTCGCTCGCCGACGAAGCGTTTCTGCGCCGCATCCCGTACAAGATTCCGATCGAGGATCCGTCGGTCGAAGAGTTCAGCCGGATCTTCGAGATGAACTGCCGCAAGCGCAGGCTGCGGTTCCACCAGGTGATGGTGGCGTACCTGCTGCGCCGGCATTACCAGCCGTTCGACCGCGCGATGCGCGCGTGCCATCCGCGCGACCTGCTCGATCAGGTGACCGCGCTCTGCCGCTACCGCGGCATCGAGCCGGTGATCACGCGCGACCTGCTCGACGCGGCGTGCGCGTCCTACTTCATCGACTCGATGGGGACGGCGGCGGCGGCTTCAGCGCTGCAGGCTCGCCGGCCGGCGCCGGCGGCGCGGGCGGAGGTCCACTGATGAGCGAGCGGGTTCGCGACCTTTTCGCGCGGGGATGCATCTGCACCCTCTTCACGCTGCTGTCGGTGAACCTGGTCGCGCAGTTCATGCAGACGGGCCGTGTCACCGGCCTGATGCTCGTCGCCGGCGAGGCGACCGTCGTCGTGCTGACGGTCGTGCGCCGCCGCGCGCGGCTGGTCGACCGCTCTTTCAGCGCGGCTGTGATGACGACCATGTCGCTTGCCGCGCCGCCGATGCTGCGCGGCGGCGGCGCGCCGCTCGCGCCCGACGCGGTGACGGTGATCGTCTCGGCGATCGGATTGAGCCTCGTCATCGTCGGCAAGATGGCGCTCGGCCGCAGCTTCGGCGTCGTGCCGGCCAACCGCGGCGTCGTCGTCCGCGGGCCGTACTCGTTCGTGCGGCATCCGATCTATACCGGCTATCTCATCACGCACGTCGGCTTCCTCGTGGCGAACCCGACAACGTGGAACGTGGCGCTGATCCTCGTGGGCGACGCGGCGCTGATCGTCCGCGCGCTGATGGAGGAGCGTGTGCTGAGTGTCGCGCTCGTCAACGAACGCACGAAGACGGCCATTGCGACCGAGGTGGAGCTCGCCGAAACGCGCGCGGAGCGCCGCCGCGGGCTGCTCGGACGCGACGGCCTCCCGCCGTCGGCCGCGCTCGTCCTCACGCCCTGCGTCGTCGTCCACACGGCCTTCATGCGGTTTCCCATCGACATCATCTTCCTCGACCACGACGGCGTCACCGTGAAGGTCGTCAGCGACGTGGGGCCGTGGCGGATTGCCGGCGCCGCGCGCGCACACACCGTCGTGGAACTACCCGCCGGGAGCCTGCAGCGGAACGCCGTGGCGGTCGGCGATCGGCTGTACCTGCGCGCCGTCTCCGACAACTAATCACGATTGCAACGGCCGCCGGGCAGCCCTGAAGGACTGCGCTACTGTCTTGCCATCAACCCTCTGCCATCAGCCATCAGCCATCAGCCATCAGCCATCAGCCATCAGCCATCAGCCATCAGCCATGACCACCCGCTACGGAATAACCGAGCGCGGGTAGACGTTCGTGCTGTTCTTCGGCGCGCCCGGCTTGGCGGTGAGCCACGCGCGGCTCGAGATGATCACCTGATCGATCGCGAGCCCGTCCTCGTGCGCCTGGATCCGCACCGTGTGATAGCCGTTCGACTTGAAATACACGGCGGGGCCGCGCACGCCGGCTCCCCAGCCGTCGTCGTGCCAGCCCCAGCCGCTGACGCCGCACCCCGCGCACTCTTCCAATGAGATGGCCATCGCGTCATTGGTCAACATGCGCCAGATCGGGTTGCCGTTGGCGTCCACGCTGTCGGAGAACTGCAGCCACACCGAGTCGTTCGCCGTCGAGTTGTTCTGCGCCCGGCCCCGAATCCACACGCGGTACGGGATGCCGGCGATCGCGTAGAACTTCAGGTCGAAGCCGGTGCCCGGGTACGGCACTGGAGACGCCGTCACGCCGTGATCCGGCATCAGCATCGCGCGTCCAATCGCGGCCGTCGGATCGGCGACCAGATGCGTGTCGTTGATGATCACGATCGCGTCGTCCGCGTACAGGACCATGTCGTGGTTGTTGGCGACGCGGAATGCGGCGGTCGGCACGAGATGGGCGATGAAGCCGTCGCGGCCGCTCGCGCCGCGGAATCTGGCGTTCACCAGCGGGAAGTCGTGGTGCGCGTTCGACCCGCCGATGAACACGCCGCCTTTGCCGTCGCCGGCCATCGCCGACACGTCGTCGTCGGAGGCGCCGCCGAGATACGTCAGGTACGACGGCGCGCTCATGACGCCGGTCGTCGCGATCGGCAGCGTCGCGTAAAACGTGTCCGTGCCCATCACTCCGCCGGCGAACACCGGCCCCGCGTGTTTCGTTTGCATCGCGTCAATCGTGATCGGCAGATCCGTCGATCGCGTGCCGCCCGTCAGATGCACCGTGTGCGTCCCGTCGGCGACGACGGCGCGCACGAAGTCCTCGCCGCCGCCGTCGATGAACCGCGTCGTCAGGACGTGCGAGAGGTCGGCCGCGACCTGCGTCACGAATGCGGCGCCGCCGCGACTTGCCGCCAGGCTGCCGCCCGGCAGGCTCTTCGACGACGTGACGCCGGCCAGGAAGAGGCCGTCGCTGCCGACGGCGACCGAATACACGAACGTCCCCGCAGTGCCGCCGAGATACGACCCGTAGAGCAGGCTGCCGGACGGCGAAAACTTCGCGACGAACCCGCTCTCGGTTCCGGCCGGCGCGGCCGGCGCCGGCTGGAACGCGCGTGGGACGACGAGATTGCGCGACGCCGTCACGCCCGCGATGTACGCGTTCCCGCCGGCGTCGAGCGCCAGCGCGAGCACATCCTCGGTGGCCGATCCGCCGTAGAACGTCGAGTAAAGGAGCGTGGCGCCGTTTGCCGCGAACCTGGTGACGAAGCCGTCGCAACTGCTGTGCAGCTGCTGCTGGAACGCGCCGGGCGTAATCGGGAAATCGGCGCTGCACGCCTGGCCGGCGACCACCGCTTCACCCGCCGCATTCACGGCGATGCCGAACGGCTCGTCCTGCGACGCGCCGCCGAGATACGTGCTGTAGACGAGTGCGTTGCCGCTCGGTGTCAGCTTGGCGACGAATCCCTCGAGCGACTGGCAGCTGCCGCCGCAGAATCGATCGAAGGCGCCGGCGGTCGTCGGAAAGTCGGTGGATGTCGTCGCGCCGGCGATGTAGGCATATCCGGTCGCATCGACGGCGATGCCCATCGCGCCGTCGACGCCCGTTCCGCCAAGGTAGGTCGCATAGATCAGTTTCGTGCCGTCGGCCGACAGCTTCATCACAAACGCGTCCTGCGCGACCGACGTCCTGGCATCGTGCGGGGCGAGCGTCGTGTCGTATGCGCCGGCCGTCATCGGCAGCGTCGCCGACTGCGTCGTCCCGGCGGCGTACAGGCTGCCGGCCGCGTCGGCGGCGACGGCCTGCACGTAATCGGCGGAGCTGGCGCCGTAGTCGGTCGCGTAGGCGATCACCGGATCGATGATGAGCATCTTCGCGGGATCGTACGAGCCGAGCGCGAGCGACACGCGGCCGCCGTCGACGCCGTACGACGCCGGCACCGGCACGCGCCGATCGCCGCTCGTCTGATACACGGACGGCCTGCGCTGGACGATCTTGCCGTGGCTCGTCTCGACGACGAGGTCGCCGCCCTCGGCGAGCCGCACCGCGCTCGCGCCGTCGAAGGCGAGAACGATCGACGAGGGATCGGCGTGCGGCTGCACGACCAGGTCGTATTCGACGCGCCCGCCGGCAGCGTAGAAGACGGCGTCGATGCCGCGATAGACGTTCGCGTAGCGGACGCGCTCGAATGTGGGAATGTCGGTCACCCACGCGCTCGCGGCGCGGCGGCGGAGATAGTTGACGCGGCCCGCCAGCGGCGCCTCCGCCGCGGGCTCAGCCGCGCGGCCGCCGTCGAAGCGGAGCGCGACGGAGCTCGAGCCGGCGCCGTCGGCGACGGTAATCGCGATGGCGCCCGGAGCGAATGCGAACTCATGCTCGACGTGGCGCGCGAGGTAGCGATACGCCGCGGGCGCCTGCCCGTCGTTGCGCTCGAAGACCGCGGTCGCGGTGATCGTTCGGGACGTCGGCGAGACGACGGACGAGGTCGAACGTCCGATGGCCAGCGTGCTCGTCGGCGCAGCCTCGACGGCTGACCGCCGAGCCTGAACCGCTCGCTCGACAATGGCGACCGAACCCAATGCGCAGGCAACACCAAGAACGGCAAACTGCTTCATGTCCATATTGCCTCGGCACCGCTGACTGCGAAGCTGCGATCCGCGTCGGCGTCCATGGGCAACGGCCGTTCCGCTGCGGCGCAACGACGTCCATCGTTGACACCACCGTCATATTGGCGAAATTCTTAGAGTTTGATCGGGGTTCGTCCGCGCGCTCGTCGGCTTGCGCGCGACGCTGGGGCGCCGCGGCCTCTCCGATCGGATACCGGCGCTGCGGCGGGATGGATAAACGGCCGACGCGCGCGCAGCTCGGCAGTCGTTTTGCTTGCCCCACTCGTGGTTACGTATGTCAGCCAAGCTCGTCATTCTCGCCGGCCCACGCTGCGGCGAAACGGTATCGCTCGACTCGGCGCAGATGTCGATCGGCCGCGACGCGCGCAACCACCTCAACATCCCGGATCACCTGATGTCGCGCCGGCACTGCGTAGTCGAGCTGTCCGGCGGCCTCTGCACGCTGCGCGACATCGGAAGCGCGAACGGCACGTACGTGAACGGCATGCCGGTTCGCGAGCGGACGCTCGCGCACGGCGATCGGATCCGCGTCGGTGACTCCGTGCTGCTGTTCCTCCACGCGGGTGCGGACGCCGCGCCGCACGCCGACGCCGAAGAGCACCCGGCGATCGACGATCGGACGCAGCGCATCACGCGCAGCGAGGCGAGCCGTCGCGCGTCCGAGCCGGCGCCGGGATCGCCCGACGCGATCGTCGCCGAAGTCCTCGCCGGCCGGATGACGCTGCAGGCGCACGACATGGTGGGGGACAGCGCGCCGATGCGCGCCGCCTACGAGTGCATCCGCAAGGTGGCGCCGCGCGACTCGACGGTGCTCATCACGGGCGAGACCGGCACGGGCAAGGAGCTCGCCGCGCGCGCGGTGCACCAGAACAGCCCGCGTGCCTCGCGACCGTTCGTCGCCGTCAACTGCGCCGCGCTCACCGAGTCGCTGCTCGAGAGCGAGCTGTTCGGCCACGAGAAAGGCGCGTTCACCGGCGCGTTCGCGCTGAAGAAAGGCAAGTTCGAGGTTGCCGAGGGCGGCACGATCTTTCTCGACGAGATCGGCGAGCTCGCGCCCGCGCTGCAGGCGAAGCTCTTGCGCGCCCTGCAGCACCACGAGGTCGAGCGCGTCGGCGGCACGCGGACGATCAAGATGAACGTGCGGCTGATTGCCGCCACCAACCAGGATCTGCAGGCGGCGGTCTCGGCCGGGCGCTTCCGCCAGGATCTCTGGTACCGCCTCAACGTCGTCGGGCTGACGATGCCGCCGCTGCGCGAGCGCCGGGCGGACATCCCGATGCTCGCGGCGCACTTCGCGGCCAAGTACGGCCGTGGGCGCGCGGTGGAGATTTCGGCGGACGCGATCGACGCGCTGCGCGCGTACGACTGGCCCGGCAACGTGCGCGAGCTCGAGAACGCGATCGAGCGCGCCGTCGTGCTCGGATGCTCGGACAAGATTGTCGCCGACGATCTGCCCGCAGTCGTGCTCCAGTCGTCGACGTCGCTGCCGCGCGACGGCGCCGCCTACCATCGCGCCGTGCTCGACGTGAAGCGCCGGCTTATCCTCGACGCAATCGATCGCTCGGGCGGCAACTACACCGCGGCCGCGCGCCTGCTCGGCATCAACCCGACGTACCTGCACCGGCTCGTGAACAACCTCCAGCTGCGCGACATCGCGACGACCGGCCATGGTTGAGCAGGCCTCGGCCCCGGTCGTCCTCGCACCGACGACGCGTCTCGGGCCCTACGAGATCACCGCGTCGATCGGGCGGGGCGGCATGGGCGAGGTCTACTGCGCGCGCGACACGCGGCTCGATCGCACGGTGGCGATCAAGGTCGTCGGCCGCGCGCCGGCGACGCTCGACGCGGCGGCCAGCCTCGAGCGCGAGGCGCGCGCAGTGGCCGCGCTGAGCCATCCGCACGTCTGCGCGCTCTACGACGTCGGCCAGGAAGCCGACCGCGC
>QHWK01000369.1:0-2394 GCA_003223775.1 Acidobacteriota bacterium | reverse complement strand
GAGGCGCTCGATCACGCGCACCGCCACGGCGTGGTGCATAGAGATCTGAAGCCGGCCAACGTCATGCTCACCGATCGCGGCGCGAAGGTGCTCGACTTCGGCCTCGCGACGCTCCGCGCGTCGCCGCTCGAGATTCCGCTCGACCGCACGCCGCTCGCCTCGCACGAGCTCGCCTCGGAGACGATGCTGCTCGGGACCGTGCAGTACATGGCGCCCGAACGGCTGGAAGGCGCCGAAGCCGACACCTCGTCGGATCTGTTTGCGTTCGGCGCGGTGATGTACGAGATGGCGACGGGGCGCCGGCCGTTCGAGAGCGGCAGTTCGGCGGGCGTGATTGCCGCCATCCTGCAGTCGGATCCGCCCGCGCCGTCGACGGTGCGGCCCGAGCTCCCGAAGTCGATCGACTGGATCGTTCAGAGGTGCCTCGCGAAGCACCGCGACGCGCGCTGGCGCGCCGCGGGCGACCTCGTCGAGGTGCTGCGCTGGATCGCGCGCGCGCCTGAAGAAGAGACGACGCCGCCGGGCCCGCGGCGGACGCACGTGCTCGCGGCGGTGATCGCGTCGCTGCTGCTCGTCGCGGCGGCCGTGGCGGCGCTCGCGCCGCGGCTCACGGCGCCGCCGCCGCCGATGCGCTCGCTCGCGTTCTCGATCGTGCCGCCGGAAGGCGGCGGCTTCACGCCGACGCCGTCCTCCGTGCCGGCGCCGCAGTTCACGCTGTCGCCCGACGGGCGGCGGCTGGCGTTCGTCGCGTCGGTCGGCCACGAGGCGCCGCAGCTATGGGTTCGCGAGCTCGACGCCCTCAGCGCCGAGCCGCTCGCCGGCACGCAGGGCGCCGAGTACCCGTTCTGGTCGCCCGACAGCGACGCGATCGGCTTCTTCGCGAACGGCTCGCTGAAGCGCGTCGATCTCGGCGGCGGGCCGCCGCGCGTGCTGACGGCGGCGCCGCACGGCCGCGGCGGCGCGTGGAGCCGCAGCGGCCTGATCCTGTTCGCGCCGCACACGCAGAGCGGCTTCTATCGCGTCCCGGCGTCGGGCGGCGAGGCAAAGCCGGTGACCCGTCCCGATCCCGCGCAGCACCAGGCGTCGCACCGCTGGCCGCAGTTCCTGCCCGACGATCGCCAGTTCATCTTCTTCGTGCAGAGCACGTCGCCGGAGACGCATAGCATCTATCTCGGCGATCTCGACGGATCGCCGCCGCGCAAGCTCGTGAGCTCCGGCTTGAACGCGATCTACGTCCCGCCCGATCAACTCCTGTTCGTGACCGACGGCACATTGATGGCCGAACAGTTCGACTGGCAGAAAGGCCGGTTGATCGGCGAGCCGGTGCCGATCGCCTCCGCCGTCGCCGGCTCGAGCAATTTCTCGGCGGCGGTGTCCGCGTCGCTGAACGGGCTGCTCGCGTACGCGACGACGGCCGCGACCTCCGAGCTGGTGTGGGTGGATCGCGGCGGGCATCGGGGCGACTCGCTCGCGCCGCCGGCCGAGTACGCCGACTTCAGCCTCTCGCCCGACGGACACCAGCTCGCGCTCTCGGAAGTCGACGCGCAGGGAACGCATCCCGACATCCGCGTCCTCGATCTGACGCGCGGCGCGAAGCTGCGGCTCACCTCCGACGAAGCGACCGACGCCGCGCCCGTGTGGTCGCCGGACGGCAAGCGGCTCGTCTTCAGATCGAATCCGCGGGGCCTGCACGATCTCTATCAGGCGGCGAGCAACGGATCGGAATCGCCGTCGCTGCTGCTCCGCACCGAGTACGCGAAGTACCCGACCGACTGGCTGCCCGACGGCCGCGGCATCGTCTACCACACGTTCAACCGCCAGACCGGCGCCGACATCTGGATGGTCACGCCGGACGGCGCGCAGCGGAAAGTCCTCGTCCAGACGCCGTACGACGACATGCAGGGCCAGGTGTCGCCGGACGGGCGGTGGCTCGCGTACACGTCGCTCGAGAGCGGTCAGGCGGAGGTCTACGTGCGCAGCCTCGTCGACGCGGGCGCGCGGTGGCAGGTGTCGGCCGGCGGCGCCGATCCGCGGTGGCGGCGCGACGGGCTGGAGCTCTTCTACACGTCGTCGGACGGATGGCTGAGCGCGGTGGCGTTCGGCCGCGGCGCGCCCGGCGCGCCACGGCGGCTCTTCGCGGTCCACGTGGCGCCGACGGTCCAGCCCTACATGAGCAACTACAACGTCACGCCGGACGGCCAGCGGTTCCTGCTGAAGGTGCCGGTGCGCGACGTGAGCTCCACGCCGATCCACGTCCTGACCAACTGGCGCGCCAGGGTCAACGCAATTAAGAATTAGGAATTTGGAATTTGGAATTCGCGATCAGCGAGACACGCATTCCAAATTCCAAATTCATAATTCCAAATTCTACGAAGTCGGTTTGACGGTGATCTG
>QHWK01000240.1 GCA_003223775.1 Acidobacteriota bacterium | reverse complement strand
ACGAATGAACGTCCGCCGCGGCAACGCAATCTTTCTGATCACCATGTCGAGATCTCCGGCACGCCGCGACGGCGCGCCTCCTCCGTCAATTCGCGCGCTCCTGCGCCATCCTCATCTGAAACGGCGTGCTCGTGACAATGCCCTGGACGATCGACGCAAAACTGTAGTGCGAGCGCGACGCCTCGCGCTTGATCTGGCGGATCGCCGGCGCGTCGAAGGCTTCGAGTCCCCGCCCAAGCGCATAGGTCAGCAGCTTCTCGGTGAGCGTGGTCAGGAAGTCGTCCGAGTGGGACAGCAGCACTGTACGAAGCTCGGTCGGGCCCTTGAACGTCGTCCCGTCGGGAAGCTTCGCCGTCGCGTCGATGCGCGTGCCGGCAGAATCGGCGTCTCGCCACTCGCCGATCGCGTCGAAATTCTCGAGCGCGAATCCCAACTCGTCCATCTGCGCGTGACAGCTCGCACAGACGGGATTGGCGCGATGCTGCGCCATCTGCTCGCGCATCGGCAGGACTCTGGCCGGATTCCGCTCGTCCTTCAGCTCGGGCACGTTGGCCGGCGGCGCCGGCGGCGGCGTGCCGAAGATGTTCTCCAGGATCCATTTCCCGCGGATGACGGGCGAGGTCCGGTTCGCGCGCGAGGCGTCGGTCAGAATCGATCCCTGGCCCAGGAGGCCGCGACGCACGCTGTCGGCCGGCAGCGACACGCGCCGGAATCGTTCGCCGTACACGCCGGGAATCCCGTAGTGCCGCGCCAGCCGCTCGTTGAGGAACGTGTAGTCGGCATCCAGGAGATCGAGCACGCTGCGGTTCTCGCGAATGATGCTCTCGACGAACATCGAGGTCTCGCGCGCGAACGCCTCGCGCAGGTTGTCGTCGAAGTGAAACAGCAGCTCGGGGCTCGGCCTGAACGCAGACACATTGCGGATGTGCAGCCACTGGCCGGCAAAGTCGCTGACCAATGCCTCCGAGCGCGGGTCGGCGAGCATCCGCTTCACCTGCTGTTCGAGGACGGCGGGATTGTGAAGCGTGTTCTTTGCCGCCGCGGCCAGGAGCGAATCGTCCGGAATGCTGCTCCACAGGAAGAACGACAGGCGCGACGCGAGCTCCGGATCGGTGATGCGGTACGGCGTATTGGGCGCGGCGCTCTCCGGCTGGCCCTCGAATCGGAACAGAAAGTTCGGGCTGACGAGAATGCTGCGAAGCGCGAGCTCGAGCCCCGAGTCGAACGCCAGCGGGCCGCCCTTCTTCGACGCCTCGTTGTACCGCGCCATCGGAATCCGAAGGTCCGCGTCGATCACCGGCCGTCGATACGCGCGCCGCGCAAGCGCCGCGATGATCTTTCTGGCGCAGGCCTCGTCGGCCGGCGACGCCGGCTGGCAGACGAACAGCCGCCGGCGGCTCGGCGAATCGTGCGTCGCTGCCGCAGTGGACGCGTTCGGTCCGCTGATCGTGACGTTCGAAATGCCGGGCTCGCCGTTGCCGGCGCGGTACGGATCGCGGCGCAAGTACGGGTCGAACAGATCTTCGAGCGACGCTGACGTCCTCTGGACGAAATACACCTGCACGAGATGAGAGCCGGCGGCGACGGGGACGCGGAACTGAAGCGCGTCGAGAATCTTTTTCGTGCGGTCGTCGCCGCGCTCCTTCGCCATCTCAGGCCCGCCGACGGTCGTCGTCCACACGCGCGTCCGGTTGAGGGCCACGTCCAGCTGCTGCGGTTCCGCGGTGATCCCCATGATCCCGCCGTCGGCCCCGCTCTCGTTCAGCCGGATCTGGAAGAGGTACTCGCCGTCGGCGGGAAAGTCGTACTGAATCGCCAATCCGCCGCGCGATCCCCACGGCAGCTCTTCGCTGAAGCGGCTTCCCTGATTGCGATCCGTCGGCACGAGGAAGGTTTCGGGCGACGGCGATCCGCGCACGTGCCCCAGCGCCATCTGACTGATTTTCGCCGCTGCTCCGACGTAGCGCTCGGTCAGCACCGGCGACAGCGAGAGGGCGTCGGCGTTGTTGTCGAATCCGTAGGCGGCACTGTCCGCGGGCAGGAGCGATGCCGGATCGATCTCGAGCGCCAGGAGATCCCGGATCGCGTTGCGATACTCGACGCGATTGAGGCGATGGAGCGTCGGGCGTCCGGGATTCGGGTGTTCGACGGCGGCCCGATCGAGGTCTGCCTCGAGCGACGACGCGACGCGTTCGGCGAGCGGTTTGTCGGGCCGCGGGCGTCCAACCGGCGGCATCGCCCCAGTCCGAATCTTGCGAACAATCTTCTCCAGCACCTCGGCGTGCTCGCTGGTCTCGGTCAGATCCAGCGCGTCGAACGCGAGTCCGGCCGTCTTGAGCCGCGTGTTGTGGCAGGTGACGCAGTACTTGTCCAGCACGGCGCGAGGCTGCGGACTGGCGGGCTGCGGCGACTGCGACGCGGCGGCGACCCGGCGGTTGTGCGCAACCGCAACGATCGCGCAGCCGGCGGCGACGATCAACGCGACGCGCACGGCTCTCATCGCTTGATCTCTTTGTCTTCGGGGATCGCGGCCGCACACGGCGCCGGGCACTTCATTTCCTTCGCCCCGAGCTTGCGCAGCAGCACCGCGGTCTGCGGTTGGGCGGCGAACGAATTCCCGTACTCGACTCCGTCGGCGACGATCAAGGGCGTCCGGCCGTCGATCGCCACGACGTCGAGCTTCGCGCCTTTGTCGAAGAGGTACTGAACGACGCTGTTGGCGCCGCGATACGCCGCCGCGTGCATCGCCGTTTCGCCGAGATCGCTGACCGCGTTCACCTCGGCCCCCTCCTCCTCGACGAGCAGCTTGACGGCTTCGAGCACCTGGCTCTCGGACGCGCGATCCTGGTTCGACGCCCACGCGATCCCGGCCGCGGCCATCAGCGGCGTGATGTTCTCTTCGGTGTTGATCGTCGAGTCCGCGCCGTAGTCGAGCAGCAGGTGCATCACCTCGACATCGGCGGACTTGGCCGCCAGCAGCAGCGTGGTCGCGCCGGCGAGATGCCGGCGATACCGCGCGCCCGACCACCGCGGTTCTTCCATGCTGATGCGGCCGTTGACGTCCGCGCCGTGGTCGAGCAGCGACCGGATGACGCGCAGCCGATCCATCTTCACCGCGATGAACTGATCGCTGATGTGCCAGTTCGCGACGTGGACGGCCGCCTGCAGCGGCCTGCCGAAGATGTTGCCCCTCGTCACGCCCTCGGAATCGCGCTCGTTGTTCGTCAGCTTCCGGTATTTGAGCTCCATCGGCCGGGCGTGCACGCCCTGGACCGTCAGGTCGGTCGATCCGCCCTCGACGTTCGGATCGGCGCCTTTCTCGAGCAGGAAGTCGACGAGATCCTCGTGTCCGTTGATCACCGCGACGAGCAGCGCCGTCGCGCCGTCGGGTCGCTTCGCGTTGACGTCCGCTCCCGCGGCCACCAGCGCGCGAACGGCGGACATGTCGCCGCGCCGCACCGCGAACAACAGCGGCGTCGTGCCTGCATTCGAGCGGGCGCGAATGTCGGCCTTGTGATCGACCAGCGCCTGCACGACCGATCCGTGGCCGGCGGCGGCCGCCCACATCAGCGCCGTCTGGCCATTCCAGGTCTCCTTCGCGTCGATCCGCGCGCCGGCACGCAAAAGGGCATTGACGGCATCCGCGCTGCCCGCGCGCGCGGTGAGCATCAGCGGCGTCTCGCCGGCGCGGATCGTGCGGTTCGGATCCGCGCCGCCTTTCAGCAACTGCTCGACGATTGCGGCGTTGCCGTTGGTGGAGGCAAGCGCCAGCGGCGTGACGCCGTACCTGTTCGACACATCGACCTTCGCGCCGGCGCCGATGAGCAGCGCCGTCGTCTCCGCATCGTCCAGGTAGGCGGCCCAGTGCAACGCGGTGGCGCCGTCGCGCTGGGGCGCGTTGACATCCGCATGCTGCTCGAGCAGCGAGCGCACCGCTTGCCGGTCGCCGCGCTGGACCGCGTCGGCGACCGACGGATCCTGCGCGACGACGTCAATGCCAGCGACGCTGAGCAACGCGGCGAGCAACAAGCCCGGAACCCACCCCGTCCTCATGGGTTAAGTCCTCTAATTCAAGGTCGATCCTACAATGCCGGCGCGGACGGTCGCGTCTTTTCTTCGTCTTCAGGCCCTCATTGCCTGACCGGGGACCGTTGGGCGATCCTCAGGACATGCTGACCCCGCGAACCTGGACGGCAATCCTTCTTTGCACGACGGTGATCGGCGCGTGGGCCGGTTGCGGCAGCTCGTCGGCCCCAGCCGTGCCAACCGGGCCGACCGACTGCACCTTCACCGTGACGATGACGTCCTTCACGACGACGCCGTCGCCCGCACAAGGCACGCGCTTCGAGTTCTTTTTCTCGAGCAACATCCTGGCGTCGGCGGCGGCCGTGTACCTCGTGGACGTCAACGCCGGGCCGATCGGATGCACAACCGCGTGGACGGCGATTTCCGCGAATCGAGACGCGGTTCAACTGTCGCCGGCCGGCGGCCGCGGCCGCGGCCAGGTCGAGTTGTTCATCCCGCAGAATACGGGGTTGGCGCGCTCGACGGCCGTCACCATCGCCGGGTGGCAGGCGATCGTTTCCCAGGCGGGCCGCTAACCCCTTCATCACACGGACTCACACGCTCCGAGGCCAGCCCCTCCGCCGCCATCGCGGTATGTACCGCGGCGCCTTCCAGCATCGGGACGATGATGGCGGTGACGGCGCCGCGCCAATGCCGCTCGAGCGTGGCATCCCAGGACGGCACTAGACCGCCGATCGCGGCGATGAGCGCCTCGCGCGCCGTCACGTAGTCCTCCGGCCGCGCGCCCCAGTGGACATGCTGCGCGCCGAGATCGCGCAGCGACTCGCGCAGCGCACTCATCTCGTCCAGATTTCGCACGACCAGGGCCAGCGCCGCCTCGAAGTGTCCTTCGAGCAGCGTCAGGTCGTGTGGAAAGAGTCGCCGCAAAGAGGGCTCCGCGGCAAAGAGATGCTCGTAGAAGCCGTCTGCCAGCTGGCGCGGCGTCGCGGTGGCCTGCGCGTGACTGGCCTTGATCAATCCGATTGCTTCCGGTGTCATAATTCGCGATCCCGATGTCTGCGGACTCCAACCCGGCCGGCGGCCCTGGCACGTCGGACGAGATGTTGCCGGAAGTCTATGACGAACTGCGGA
>QHWK01000908.1 GCA_003223775.1 Acidobacteriota bacterium | reverse complement strand
TTCGTCTTTTCGTGGCTTCGTGATAAAGCGTCCCTGCGTGCTCTGCGTGCTCTGCGGTTACTCTTCGTGATCACGGATGCAGCGTGAGAGTCGGAGGTCTTCGATGAAGGTCGCCCTCGGAGCGATGCTCGTCATGTTGGTCGCCGCGTCCGCCGCCGACGCGCGCGTTGTGCGGCTTCGGATCGAGCGGCGCGAGATCGTGCTGCGCGGGCGCGAGTTCGGCGCCGCCGGTCCGTACGAAAAGCTGGTCGGCAAGGTCGACTTCGCCCTCGACCCCGATCTGCCGCGCAACGGCGCGATCGTGGATCTGAAGCTCGCGCCGCGCAACGGAGGTCGGCAACCGCGGCGGCAAGAGCATGCTCGCGACGTTTCAGAAAGCGGCCGGTTCTCCCGATCCGAAGACCGACGCGGAATTCGGCGACGGCGCATTGATGCGCCAGGGCTTCACCCTGCTCTGGATGGGATGGCAGTGGGATGTCCCGGAGCGCGCGGGCACGATGCGGATGGAAATGCCGATCGCGACCGAGAACGGCCGCCGCATCACCGGCCTCGTCCGCGGCAACTTCATCCTCAACGAGCGCGCCGCGACGGCGCCGCTCGCCGATCGCAATCACAAGGCGTATCCCGTTCTCGATCCGACCGCCGCCGAGAACGTGATGACCGTGCGCGACGAGCCGACCGCCAAGGGCGAGATGGTTCCGCGATCGCGATGGCGGTTCGTCGACGACGGCGCCGTCGCGCTCGACGGCGGGTTCGAGCCGGGCCGCATCTACGATGTCGTCTACCGCGCCGCCGACCCGCGCGTCGTCGGCCTCGGGTTGTCTGGAACGCGCGATCTCGTGAGCTTCGTCAAGAACGATGCGAGCGAGCAAAATCCGGCGCGCGGCGTGACGCTCGCGATCGGCTGGGGCGTCTCGCAGAGCGGACGCTTCCTCCGCCACTTTCTCTATCAGGGCTTCAACGAGGACGAGCAGGGGCGCCGCGTGTTCGACGGCGTCTTCGATCAGGTCGGCGGCGCCGGCCGCGGATCGTTCAACCATCGCTTCGGCCAGGCGTCGCGCGACGCGCTGCAGTACTTCAACATCCTCTTCCCCGTCGATCTGTTTCCGTTCACCGACGGACCGGAAACGGATCCGGACACGGGCGTCGCGGACGGCCTGCTCGCGCGCGCCGAGCGCACCGGCACCGCGCCGAAAGTCTTCCATCTGCTCACCAACTCGGAGTACTTCAACCGCGCGGGCTCGCTCGTGCATACCGACGCGACGGGGACGAAGGACGCGGAGCTGCCGCCGAACACGCGCGTCTACATGATCGCGTCGGCGCCGCACGGTCCTGGTCCGTTTCCGCCGGCGTCGAACGTCGGCGGCGGCATGACCGGACGCGCGGCGCTGAACCCGCTGAACTACTCGCCGGTCGTGCGCGCGCTGTTCCACGCGCTCGATCGCTGGGTGGCGGAGGACGCCGCGCCGCCGCCGAGCGCGATCCCGCACCTTGCCGACGGCACGTTGACGACGCCGGAGCGTGCAGGATGGCCGCCGATTCCGGGCTATCAGCTGCCGCGCCAGCCGCTGCGCGCGTTTCATCTCGACTTCGGCGCCGATTGGGCGAAGTTGATGCCGATGGTAACGAAGCGGCCGGGGTGCGCCTGCCCGACATCGCCGTGCCGCTCGCGACGCACGCCGGATGGAACTACCGCGACGCGTCGATCGGCGCACCGGATCGGCTGGCCGGCGAGATCGGATCGTACATTCCGTTCGCGCGCACGCGCGCCGACCGCGAGCGCGCCGGCGATCCGCGGCCGTCGATCGCCGAACGCTACAAAGATCGCGACGACTACGTCGGCAAGTTCGCTGCGGCCGCGCTCGACCTCGTCGCGCGTGGCTACCTGCTGCAGGAAGACGTCGCCGACCTGCTGAAGCACGCCATGGAGCACTACACCTGGGCGACGCGACCGTCGCCCGCGTCGCAGCCGTAGATAACCACAGAGACCCCGAGACACGGAGAAGAGACGAACGCCCCGTGTCTCCGTGGTTATTTCACAACCGGCAGCGTCACGCGCGACGGGTGCTCGCGCGACGTGTAGACGCGCTGGGTTGCGACGACGAAGTCCTCGGCCTTCGCCTCGTAGATGCTCGACACGAACTTCTGCGGGTTGCGATCGATCAGCGGGAACCACGTCGATTGC
>QHWK01000239.1 GCA_003223775.1 Acidobacteriota bacterium | reverse complement strand
ACTACGTCGTGCCGCCGCGGCGCGACGATTTCGCGGCGATCGTGCTGACGCTCGCGCGCCAGGAGGCGCCCGACATGTCGGCGTACGTCGATCGCGAGATCGTCAAGACGATCCGGAAGGACCACCATGCCGGCCTCATCGTGAGCTCCGCCGACACCGCGCGCATCGACGCGCTCGTCGCCGACTACAGCGGCCGCTTCTACCGCGACTTCTTCGCGACGGCGCCCGCGCCCGATCGTCCGCTCGAATGACCAAGCGCACGCTCGAGCGCGTCTGGTCGCCGCAGCTGCGCAACCGGCGCGCCGTGGACGTCTATCTGCCGTGGTCGTATCCAAGCGGCCGCCGCTATCCGGTCGTCTACATGCAGGACGGGCAGAACCTGTCCGATCCGTCGACGGCGTTCGCGGGGACGTGGGATCTCGACGTGGTGCTCGATCATCTGTCCGCCGAGGGTCTCGAAACGATCGTCGTCGGCGTGCATCATGCCGGCGAGGATCGGCTCGCCGAGTACAGCCCGTTTCCGGATCGGCGCCACGGCGGCGGCGACGCCGATGCCTACCTCGAGTTCCTGACGACGACGCTGAAGCCGCGCGTGGATCGGATGTTCCGCACCGAGCCGAGCCGCGAGGCGACGGCGATCCTCGGATCGTCGATGGGGGGCCTCGTCAGCCTGTACGCGTACTACCGCTTCCCGTCGGTGTTCGGCGGCGCCGCGGCGATGAGCCCGTCGATCTGGTTCGGCCAGGGCGCGGTGCTCGGCTTCGTCGAACAGGCGCGCACGCCACCGGGACGCCTGTACGTCGACGTCGGCCTGCACGAAGGCGCCGGGACGCTGCGCGACGCGCGGCGGCTCGGACGCCTGCTGATGCGGCGCGGCGTCGCGCGCGATCGACGGGCGCGCCGCCCGCGCGCGCCGTACGCCGGCCTCGATCGCCGCGGCCTGCACCGCGGCAAGCCGCGGCTCCGCTACGTCGAAGATCCCGGCGGCCGCCACAACGAAGCCGCCTGGGCCCGGCGACTGAGTGGCGCGCTGATGTTCCTACTGGAGTGACTTTCGTGTCTCTTCGTGTCTTCGTGAAGAATCGTCACTTCCCCGATTTCGCCAACGCTTGCTGCAGCTCGGCGAGCTGCCGCTGCAGGTCGGCGATGCGCGCCTCGAGATCGCCGAGCTGCATCTCGTGGCGGCGCTCGCGCGCGAGGAGCGCTTCCGACCGCTTCATCGCTTCGTCGGCGACGGCGTTGATCGCGCCCGAGAGGCCGCGCAGCAGCCCGGCGACGTCGCGATCGCGCGTGTCGACGTACGGCGTGATCTGCTGCAGGAAGCCGATGAGCACGCTCTGGAAGCGCACGAGCTCGGCGATCGTGTCGCGCAGGACGGTCAGCGTCGACGCGATCGACTCGCGCGTCGCGCGCGCCACCGGCACGCTGCGGTTCAGGTGATCGACGACGGCGGAGTTGAACGCCTGCTGTTGATCGAAGAGGGGCGCCACGGCGCGGCGGATCGCGGCGGCGAGCCGCACGCGCGCGCCGCGGCCGGCCGGCGGCGCGTCGATCTTCCAGAGCGTGTTGAGCGGCGTGATCTGTTGCTCGTCGGGGAGCGGCGGCGGGCGCGGGAAATCGGCCGGCAGCCGCTGGACGGCTCGGTCGAGGCGCGTCAGCGCCTCGTTGTACTCGCGATCCGCGGCGGCGCGCTCCGCGGCGAGCGCCGCGAGATCGTCCGGGCCCGGCACGCCTACCGTCCGACCAGGCCCGCCACCGGACTGCTCGCGTTCGCGTACATCCGGCGGTCGATGCGCCCGGCGAGAAACGCGAACCGCCCGGCGCGGACGGCCAGGTTCATCGCCTCGGCCATCGCCACCGGATCCTGCGCGCCGGCGATCGCCGTGTTCATCAGGACCGCGTCGGCGCCGAGCTCCATGGCGAGCGCCGCGTCCGACGCCGTCCCGACGCCGGCATCCACGATGAGCGGCACGCGCGCGAACTCGCGGATGATGCGCAGGTTGTTCACGTTCTGGATCCCGAGCCCCGACCCGATCGGCGCGCCGAGCGGCATGATCGCGGCGGCGCCGGCGTCCTCCAGCTTCCGGCAGACGACCGGATCGTCAGTCGTGTAGGGCAGCACGACGAACCCCTCGCGCACGAGCTGACGCGTCGCCTCGAGCAGCTGCTCGTTGTCGGGGAAGAGCGTGCGCTCGTCGCCGATCACCTCGAGCTTCACCCAGTTCGACAAGCCCGCCTCGCGGCCGAGCCGCGCCGTGCGGACCGCTTCCTCCGCCGTGTAGCAGCCGGCGGTGTTGGGCAGCAGAAAATACTTCGACGTGTCGATGTAGTCGAGCAGCGACTCCTTCGTGCGATCGGTGATGTTCACGCGCCGGACCGCCACTGTGATCATCTCCGCGCCCGACGCCTCGTGCGCGCGCACCATCACCGCCGGAGAGGAGTACTTGCCCGTGCCGACTATCAACCGAGACGTGAACGTCTTGTCCGCAATCGTCAGGAGATCCATGGTGTTAATTCCCGTCTCCTCCGCCGACGAAGTTCACGATCTCCACCTCGTCGCCCTCGGCGACGAGCGTCGCGTCGAACGAGCCGCGCTTGAGCACGATGCGATTGTGCTCGACGGCGACGCGCCGCGGATCGATCTGCAACTGACCGAGGAGCGCCGTCACCGACAGCGGGCCGGCGAGGTCGTGCGGCTCGCCGTTGAGGGTAATCCGCAAAGCCGGCGCCCATTCTAGCGCACAATGACGGCATGGGGTTCGATTCGACGGCCGCTCTCGCGTGGTACCGCGCCAATCGCGCGCGCTCGCGCGCCCTGTTCGATCTGCTCGACGACGACGCGTACTATTCGCAGCCGATCGCGCTGCGCCATCCGATCGTCTTCTACGAGGGCCATCTTCCCGCCTTCAGCTTCAATACGCTCGTGAAGAAGGCGCTCGGCCGTCCGGACATCGACGCGCGGCTCGAAGCGCTCTTCGCGCGCGGGATCGATCCGCACGAGAACGCCGGCGCCGGCGCGAAGGCGGCGTGGCCGTCGCGCGAGGAGGTGCATCGGTTCGCCGAGGAAGCGGATCGCGAGGTGATCGCGGCGCTCGAGCGCGGCGATCTCGATCGTCCCGGCGACCCGCTGCTCGATCGCGCCGAAGCGGTGTTCACGATCCTCGAGCACGAGGCGATGCACCAGGAGACGCTGCTCTACATGTGGCACCGGCTGCCGTTCGCGCACAAGCGCACGCCGCCGGGCTACCAGCCGCGCGTCGACGGCGCGCCGCCGGCGCAGGACTGGATCGAGGTGCCGCCGGGCTGCGCGACGCTCGGCGTCGCACGCGGCGCGATTCGGTTCGGGTGGGACAACGAATTCCCCGCGCGCAGCGCGCAGGTGGCGGCCTTCTCGGTCGAACGCCACGACGTCACAAGCGATCGGTTCCTCGAGTTCGTGGACGCCGGCGGCTATCGCAATCCCGCGTGGTGGCGCGCCGAAGACTCTGCGTGGATTGCGCGCGAGCGCATCGAGCACCCGCTCTTCTGGGAGCGCGACGAAGGCGTCTGGTACTGGCGCGGCATGTTCGGGCGCGTGCCGCTGCCGGGATCGTGGCCGGTGTATGTGAGCCAGGCCGAAGCGTCGGCGTACGCGAAGTGGCGCGGCGCGCGGCTTCTGACCGAGGCGGAATTTCAGCGCGCCGCGTACGGATCGCTCGACGGCGAGCGCGCGCATCCGTGGGGCGATGCGGCGCCCGACAGCACTCGCGGCGTGTTCGATTTCGCGAGCTGGGATCCCGAGCCGTGCGGCACCCGTCCTAAGGGTGCGAGCGCGTGGGGCATCGAGGATCTCGTCGGCAACGGCTGGGAATGGACCTCGACGCCGTTCGCGCCCTTTCCCGGGTTCCAGGCGATGGCGTCGTATCCAGAGTACTCGGCGGATTTCTTCGACGGCGAGCACGTCGTGATGAAGGGCGCGTCGCCCGCCACCGCGCGCGAGCTCCTGCGGCCCACGTTCCGGAACTGGTTCCGCGCACGCTACCCCTATGTCTATGCGACCTTCCGCTGCGCACGCTAACCAGCTCACCCGCGCCGAGCGGCAGGCGTTCGCCGTCGACGTCGAGGACTACCTGACGCGATCGCCGCGTCAGCTGCCGTCGCGCTACTTGTACGACGCGCTCGGCTCGGCGCTGTTCGAGGCAATCTGCGAGCTGCCGTGGTACGGCATCACGCGCGCCGAGCGCGCGCTGCTCGAGCAGCACGGCGCCGAGATCCTTGCGCGCCTGCAGCCATTGTCCACGCTCGTCGAGCTCGGGCCGGGCAGCGGCGCAAAGCTGGCGACGCTGCTCGACGCCTGTCCGTCGACGCGGCCGGTCGCCGTCCACCTGATCGACGTCTCTGCCGCGGCGCTCGATCTATCCGCGCGGACGCTGCGCGAGATCGACGGCGTGCACGTCGTCCCGCATCAGGCGACCTACGAAGCGGGCCTGCTCGAGATCGCGTCGGCGCCGCGCGCGCCCGGCGGACGCACGCTCGCGCTGTTTCTCGGCTCGAACATCGGCAACTTCGATCCGCCCGGAGCGCACGTCTTCCTGCGCGACATCCGCGCGTCGCTCCTCGCCGGCGACGCGCTGCTCCTCGGCGCCGACCTCGTGAAGCCCGAGCGCGATCTGGTGACGGCGTACGACGATCCGCTCGGCATCACCGCCGCGTTCAACCGCAACCTGCTCGTCCGAATCAACCGTGAGCTGGGGGCCGATTTTCGGCTCGAGGACTTCGCGCACCGCGCGGTGTGGAACCCGGCGAACGCGAGGGTCGAGATGCACCTCGTCTCGCGCGCGCAGGCCCGTGTGCGCATCCACGCCGCTTCCGTCGACGTCCTCTTCGAGACGGGCGAGACCATCTGGACCGAGAGCTCGTACAAGTACGAGCCCGGCGGCGTGATGGCGATGCTCGAG
>QHWK01000238.1 GCA_003223775.1 Acidobacteriota bacterium | reverse complement strand
GCCGTCCGCCAGGTGGCGTCGGGATCGCGCACGCTGTATGTCGGCGGCGGCCGCCGTCTCGATCAGCAGTTCCTGCGAACGCTGACGCTGCCCGACGGCATGCGCGCGCTGCTGTACCGGAACGTCGAGCCGGAAGTCTCTCGGCAGCAGCTCGTCGACGCGTCGGGCCAGGCACCTCCGGCGGCGCAGCTCGAACCGCTGATCGCGCGCGTGCGGCAGACGGGGCAGGAGAGCGCGGACGCGATCGAGTGGCCCGACGGCCCCGGGACGGTGGACGCGATTCCGCTGACTGGTCCCGACGGCGACGTGCTCGGCGTGCTGCTGGTCGCGAGCTCGGGCCGCGAGCTCGCCGCGCTGCTGTCGCGGATTCGCTGGAGCGGCTTCGGGTTCGGCGCGCTCGGCGTCATCGTCGGCGCCGCGCTCAGCTACGCGGCGGCGACGCAGGTGACGCGGCCCGTCGAGCAGGTCGCGGAGGCGGCGGATCGGATTGCGGGCGGCGACTGGGGCGTGCGCGTCGGCGGCGTGGCGGCGGCGCGCGAGATCGACGCGCTCGCGCGCGCGTTCGACACGATGGCGGCGCAGCTCGTCGATCAGCGCGATCGCCTCGTCCAGGCCGAGCGCGTCGCCGCCTGGCGCGAGCTCGCGCGGAGGCTCGCACACGAGCTGAAGAACCCGCTGTTCCCGCTGCGCATCACGCTCGACAACCTGCGCCGCGCGCGCACGCTGCCGCCGAAGGAATTCGAAGAGGTGCTCGACGAGAGCCTCGCGACGCTCGACACCGGCTTCAGGAACCTCAACGTCGTCGTCGGACGCTTCGGCGATTTCGCGAAGATGCCGGCGCCGGTCTTCGAGGACGCGTCGCCGAACGAGATCGTCGAGCGGACGACGCAGCTGGTGCGCGCGCAGATCGAGGCGCCGGGCCGGCCGCCGATCCGCGTCGCGCTCGATCTCGATCCGGCGTGCGGGGTGATGCGCGCCGACGCCGAGCAGCTCGGACGCGTGATGCAGAACCTCGTGCTGAACGCCGTCGACGCGATGCCGGCGGGCGGCGAGCTCACGATTCGAACGCTCGGCGCCGCCGCGAGCGTGCGGATCGAGGTCGGCGACACCGGCGAGGGGCTCACCGACGAGGAGCGCGAGCGGCTGTTCACGCCCTACTACACGACCAAGCAGCACGGAACGGGCCTGGGCCTCGCGATCGTCCAGGCGGTCGTCGCCGACCACGGCGGCCGCGTCTGGGTGGACAGCGCGCCCGGCCGCGGCTCGACGTTCCATCTCGAGCTACCCCGCACGCAGGCCGACACGATGAAGGCCGACGCCGCGAAGGCCGACGCGGGGAAGGGCGCCTCCGCATGACGCGCGTGCTGATCGTGGACGACGATCAGTCGACGCTGGCGTCGCTCGCGCGCGCGTTCCGCCTCGCCGGCTACGAAGCGGTCGTGTGCGATCAGGCGGCGCGTGCGATAGCGCTCGTGCAGCAGGAGCGCTTCGACATCGTCTTCTCCGACGTCGTGATGCCGGGGAAGGACGGCCTGGCCATGCTCGCCGAGCTGCGCGAGCTCGGCGTGACGACGCCGATCATCGTGATCTCGGGGCAGGCGACGGTGGACATGGCAGTCCGCGCGACGCGGCTTGGCGCGTCCGATTTCCTCGAGAAGCCGATCTCGTCCGACAAGCTGCTGCTGACGGTCGAGAACACGCTGCGGCTCGCGCGGCTCGAGGAGGAGAACCGGCAGCTGCGCCGCCGCGTCGGCCGCCACGAGCTGGTGTGGACGAGCGAGGCGATGCAGCGCGTCATGGCGCAGGTGGACCGCGTCGCGCCGACCGAGTCGCGCGTGTGCATCCTCGGCGAGACCGGCACCGGCAAGGAGCTCGTCGCGCGCGCGATCCACGAGCGCAGCGCGCGGCGCGAGCGGCCGTTCGTCAGCGTCAACTGCGCGGCGGTCCCCTCGGAGCTGATCGAGTCGGAGCTGTTCGGCCACGAGAAGGGCGCGTTCACCGGCGCGGCGTCGCGCCACCTCGGGAAGTTCGAGCAGGCGCACGGCGGCACGCTGTTCCTCGACGAGATCGGCGACATGCCGGCGGCGATGCAGGCGAAGCTGCTGCGGCTGCTGCAGGAGGGGGAGCTCGAGCGCATCGGCGGCGAGCGGCCGGTCGTCGTCGACACGCGCGTGATCGTCGCGACGCACCGCGACCTCGACGCGCTCGTGGAGAAGGGCGTCTTCCGCGAGGATCTCTACCACCGCGTGTTCGTCTTTCCGATCACGCTCCCGCCGCTGCGCGAGCGCCGCGGCGACATCGCGCCGCTCGCCGAGCACTTCGCCGCGCTCGTCGCGGAGCAGAACGCATGGAAGCCGCGCGGCTTCGACCGCGCGGCGCTCGACGAGCTCGCGCGCTACGCGTGGCCGGGCAACGTGCGCGAGCTGCGCAACGTCGTCGAGCGGCTGCTGCTCCTCACCGACGGCGCCGTCGGCGCCGACGCGGTGCGCGGCGTGCTGACCGCTCGCCACGCGAAGGCGCCCGCCGCGCCGGTCGGGACCGGGACGCTCGCGAGCCGCGTGGAGGCGTTCGAGCGCGAGGCGGTGCTCGGCGAGCTCGCGGCGCACGGCCATCGCGTCGCCGAGACGGCGCGCGCGCTCGGCCTCGAGCGCAGCCACTTGTACAAGAAATGCGCGCAGCTCGGAATCGACTTGAAGGCCGAACGCAGGGAGTAGACGGGTTTGCACAAGGCAGGCAGGAACGCAGGAAGGCAGGAATTGAAGGAAGGAAGGCCGGAAGGCCGGAATTACGAAGGCGGGAACGGTAGACGGCTGAAGGGTTGGCTGCCGTGCGTGTCGCAGACCGTTCCGAACGCCAATCCTTTCGCGCGCAGATCGGGGATCAGGCGCGCGACGGCGTCCACCGTGTGCCGCTGATCCTTGAACGGCGCCGCTTCGTCGCCGTCGTGCAGCACGATGATGTCGCCGTCCGATGCGCGCGGGCCGACGCGGTGGACGACGGAATCGGCCGTCCGCTCGCGCAGCCAGTTCCAGTCCCACAACATCCAGCTCCAGCCGACGAGCCGATAGTCCATCTGCGTCAGCGCGGCGTACATCTGCCACGTGCGCCAGCCGGCGTGCGGGCGGAACGCGCGGCAGGGCGCGCGGCCCGAGACCTGCTCGATGCGATCGGCCGCGCGGCGCAGCTTGCGCGCGAAGCCGTCGGCGCTCAGCAGCATGTCGGCGCGCGTGTGCGAATGGAGCGCGACGGCGTGCCCTTCGTCGAACATGCGGCGCACGATCGGCGCGGTTCGATCGGTGATGTGGCGATCGATCAGAAAGAACGTCGCGCGCACCTGCTCGCGCGCGAGCACGTCCAGCAGATCCGGCGTCGTCGTCGGGTTCGGCCCGTCGTCGAACGTCAGGTAAACAGTCGGCGGCGAACGCTTCGGCATGTGCCACACCGCTCGGCCGCCGGCGATCGCGTCGAACAAAAACGGCGCCGGCGCCGTGTGCGCCAGCGCCAGCACGCCCGCGCCGATCGCGATCCAAATCCACATGATCGGTGTAGGGCGGCCCTTTCAGGGCCGCCTCGGCGAGGCTGAAAGCCTCGCCCTACGATCCTTGACGCGGTGGCACACCTGGCATCAGCTCCGCCAAGGCCCGTTTCAGCGCATCCATGCCGACGCGGTCTCCTCGGTAATGTCCCATGCGGACGACGACGAGATCATGCGACGGGATGATGATCGTGCGCTGCCCGCCGGCGCCGTTGGCGAAGTATGCCGACTTCGGGATCGGCCACGCGCCGTCGCCGTTCACCCAGAACAGCCCGCCGTACACCGGCTGCTTCCACGCCGTTGCCGGCGTGCTCACGAACGTCGTCCATCCTTCGGGCAGCAGCCGCTGCCCCTGCCACACGCCGTCCTGCACGTAGAGCTGACCGATGCGCGCCCAGTTGCGCGCCGTCCCGTAGTCGTAGCCGGTGAGCAGGAAGTTGCCGTACGGATCGGTCTCGAGCACCTGCCGACGGATCCCGATACGATCGAAGAGCGCGCGCTGCGGCCATGTGAGGTACTGCTCGCCGCGCTTGGTCACCGCCTGCTTCACGAGCCAGCCGACGATCAGCGGATCCGAATTGCGATAGCGCCCCTCGGTGTTCGGCGGGAACTGCTGCGGCCGCGTCAGCGAATGCGTGAACGCGTCGATCGCGCCCGTGTAGATGAGCGTGTGATCCGGATAGCCCTTGTCCACCGAGTAATCGGGATCCTGTCCCGCGATGAAGCGCAGGCCGCTGCTCATGTGCAGCAGGTCGGCGATCGTGATCGCCCCGCGCGGATCGCCCGGCTTGCGCCACTCGGGAACCGGCACGGGTTGATCGATCTTGTAGACGCCGTCTTTCACGAGCAGCGCGAAGAGCGTCGCCGTGAGGCTCTTGCCCATCGACCAGCTCTCGAGCTGCGTGTCCTTCGTGATGCCGGGCATGTAGCGTTCGCCGACGATCCGCCCTTTGTGGACGATGACGACCGCCGCGGTAAGCGCCGCGGGATCGGCGAACGCGAGATCGAGCGCCTTCTCGACGCGGGCGCGATCGATGCCGGTGTCGGCCTCGTCTTTCGATGCAGCATCGCCCATCGGCCACGGCTGCGACACGGCGTCGGGCAGCCGCGTCTTCACCGGCACCGGCGTGAAATAGATCCCGTCGTGATCCTCGGGATGGATGATGCAGCCTTGATCGCCGTAGAACTTCGCCGTCCGCGTGATCGAACCGTGCGTCATGCGCACGAGCTTCTGCGCGCGATCGACGGCGTAGGTGACGTCCTTCCGGTGCTCGTCGGGGAACAGAAAGTAGCCGCTGTCCTTGAACGCTTCGGCCGGATCGCGCTCGGACACGAACACGGCGGAGCAGAGCACCTTCGCGTACCCCGCCAGGCCGAGGCTGATCGGCGTGATCCCCTCGGGCGCGAACGCCGCCGGCCGCCGCGCGGGCGTCTGCTGTGCCTCGACGCTCGACAGCGCCACGACGGCGACGACGACGACGACGAGCGTGAACTTTCTCATTGCGGGGCCTCCTGTTCCGGTAGCGCCGATCCTAGTCCCGCGCGCTCGGGCCGGATCCGTTTCGCGCCTTCGT
>QHWK01000237.1 GCA_003223775.1 Acidobacteriota bacterium | reverse complement strand
TGACGTGGACCATCGCCGGCACGTCGAGCTCGACCATCTTCTCGTACAGCGGATACCACGCGCGATCGGTGAGCGGCGGGGCGGTCCAGTGGCCGCCCGACGGATCGGGATTCAGGTTGCAGCCGATGAACCCGAGATCGTTGACGCAGCGCTCGAGCTCCGGGATCGACCGCGCCGGCGGCGCGCCGGGCGACTGCGGCAGCTGGCAGACGCCGACGAAGTTCTTCGGGTAGAGCCGGCACACGCGCGCGATCAGATCGTTGCAGTGCTGCGACCAGTGGAGGCTCGTCGTCTCGTCGCCGATGTGGTGCGCCATCGCCGACGCGCGCGGCGAGAAGATCGTCACGTCGGTGCCGCGCTCGCGCTGGAGCTTGAGCTGCGCGTTCTCGAGGCTCTCGCGGATCTCGTCGTCGCCGATCCGGATCTCGCCCCTGACCCGCGCGCCGGCCTGCGCCGTCTTCAGCTCGGCGATCTGCGCGTCGCGATACACCTGCAGCGCCTTCGGCGCCGTCGTGTAATGCCCATGGCAGTCGATGATCATACGAGGCCTGGCGGGCCTGGCAGGTCTGGCGGGCCTGGCCTAACCTTTCATCGCCTTCTCGATCTTGTCGAGCAGCGCCATCGTCGGCAGGCAACTCTCGGCGCTCGATTCGGGCTCGCGTCCTTCGCGGATGGCGCTCGCGAACTCGACGTCCTGCCGATCGAACGCCGCCACGGCGTCGAGCGGCACATCCCTGCCTTCGCTGTCGGTCATCGCGTCGCGATACACCTTGTAGGTCTCCTCCTCGCCGATGTAGCGATAGAAGCCGCCGAACGGCCCCTTGTTGTTGAACGACATCGCCATCGAAAAGAGCGGCCCCTTCTTCGACTTCATCCCGACGGTGATGTCCATCGGGATGCCGAGCGCGGGATGGTCGGGGCCCTTCTGGCCCCACACCGCGAAATTCGGCTCGTCGAGCACCCAGTACGCGAGATCGACCGAGTGGCAGCCGTGGTGCCACAGCAGGTTGTCCACCCACGACCGCGGCTGGCCGTGCATGTTCGTGTTCTCGCGGCGGAAGAAGTAGGTCTCGACCACCATGTGGTGCAAATGAAAGCTCCCGTCGCGAATGCGGCGGCGGATCTCGCGGTGCGGCGACGAGAAGCGCCGCGTGTGCGTCACCATGCACACCTTCCCCGCCTTGCGCGCGCCGTCCACGACGCGCTGCGCGTCGGGCAGGTTGAGGCTCATCGGAATCTCCACCTGCACGTGCTTCCCTTTGCCGAGCGCCAGCACCGTCTGATCGGCGTGCATCGCGCTCGGCGTCGTGAGGATCACGGCATCGACGCCCGGCCGATCGATCGACTCCTCGAGGCGCGTCGAGTAGTGCGGGATGCCCCACTCCGCGGCGAACGCCTTGCCGCTCTCCTCCGTGCGGCTGTTGACGGAGACGACTTCGACGCCGGGAATCTTCCTGAGCGCCTTGACGTGGACGACGCCCATCGCGCCCGTGCCGGCGAGAGAGATCTTCATCGAGTGGGAATCATACTGCAATGCCAGTTCGCTACTCGTCGACGAGCCGCGCCGGGTTGGTCACCGCCATCGTCCGCACCTCGTCCGCGCTGAAGCCGGCGTCGAGCAGCCGCTGCGCGAACATCGCGAAGCCCTCCGCGACGGGCGGGTTGATGGTCTGGCCGAGGTCGGTCGAGATCACCGCGCGCGACACGCCCGCCGTGCGGATGTTCGCGAACGCGGACTCCCACGGCGCCTTCGCGGTATAGGTCGTCGTGAAGCAGTGCTCGATGAGCGCGCCGAGATCGGCGAGCTCCTTCTGCTCGTCGCCGGTGAGGTTCTGCGACGGGAACTCGGCGTGCGTGACGACGACTTTCTTCAGGCCCATCGCCTTCGCCGCGCGCACGAGCGCGAAGATCTCGCGCCGGCCGAGATGGCCCGTCGCGAGGATCATGTTGTGTTTGCCGATGCGCTCGAGACAGCGGCGCGCCGCCTCGGTGAGCTCGCCGCGATCGTCGATCACCGAGAGCGGCGGCGGCGAGATGCCTTCCGCCGCGAGCTCGCGCTGAATCTTCGCCCAGAACGGGAGCTTGGCGCTGCCGCCGTCCAGGCGTCCCGCCGTCTCGTTCTGCGCATCGACGGTCGGCATCCACGCGATCTTGCAGCCGGTGCGCCCGGCGAGCTCCACCGCGACGGGATTCAAGCCGCCGACGCTGTGATTGAGCGTCACCGCGCCGAAGACGCGGCTGCCGGGTACGGCTTTCGTCACGACCTGCGCGCGCTCGCCCGTCTGCACGTAGTGCGACTTGAGCACGAAGCCTTTCATGCCGCGCGCGACGAACTCCCTGGCGCAGTCGATGTCGTCGATGCGCCGCGGGATCACGTCCGGCCCGACGTGAATCTGCAGGTCGTACGCGCCCTCGAGCGCCTTCCACGCGCGATCGGTCACCGATATGGCGGGCGCATTCGACGCTTCGGACATCCGCGTATTCTCCCTTATGCCTTCGGCGGCTCTCAAGATCGCCAGACGCGCGCGAAACGGACCTTCGAAGCAGCTCGTGTAGGGCGAGGCTTTCAGCCTCGCCTCTGGCGACCCTGAAAGGGTCGCCCTACATCAGGCGACCGTTAACGGGTCGCCCTGCACGTCACGATCGCCAGACGCGCGCGCCCTCCGCGCGAAACGGACCCTCGTAGACGCTGCCGCCGCCGCACGGCTCGAGCGCCGCGCGCACCTCGTCCGCGAGACCGGCCGCGCGATCTCGCCCCTCGACGATGCCGTAGACCGCGGGGCCCCACGAGCTCTGGCCGACGCCAGGCGCGCCGCGCGCCGCCATGCGCCGCACGAGATCCTCGCTCGGCCCCGGCGCGAACGCGCCGCCCTGCACCGGCGCGAACCAGCGGCCGGTCGTCGTCTGAATCGCGGTGAGCGCGCGGCCGAACGCCGCAAGATCGCCGTCCGCGAGCGCGGGGAGGAGGCCCATCAGCACGAGGTGCGCGATCTGTTCCACCTCGCGATCCGGCGGCGGCGGCAGCTTCGCGAGCGCTTCCGCTTCGTCGGCGCCGCTGATCGCCGGCTCGCGGCGCGGCACCGCCACCACGCAGCGCCACGCCGGCGGAAACGGCAGCCTCGCGATCAACGGTCCCACGCCGTCATCGTCCGCGCGCCGGCCGCCCTCGACGACGAGGCCGCCGCCGGCGAACGTCCAGGTGCCGATCGCGGAGCGCTGCGCGCGGCCGACCGCGCGCGCGAGGCCGGGCGCGGTCGTCTCGACGCCGTACAGCTCGGCGAGCGCGCGCGCGACGGCGAGCGCGAGCTGGGTCCCCGACCCGAGCCCCGCGTGCGCCGGCAGCGCGCGATGGATCGTCACGCGCGCGCCGCCGGCGAGACGATGGTGGGAGAGGAACGCGCGCGCGAAGGCGCCGGCGCGATCGGCGTCCGCGCCTTCGACGGCGAGCGACTCCGCGCGCGACGCCGAGACGAGGAGCGTCGGCTCGGGCGAGGCGGCGCCGATGCCGCCGAACCACCGGCCGAGCGCGCCGCGCAGGTCGAGGACACCGAAATGGAGCCGCGCCGCCGTCTCGACGAACACGGTGCCGGCGCCGGTCATGGCGCCGGCCGCTCACGATCGCGCGGCGCCGCTCGAATGTAGTCCGCGAGAATCTGCATCGCCTCGCGCTCGCGCGGGCCTGCGGTCTTGTCGACGATCACCTGCAGCCGTGCCAGCTCGCTCTCGACGAAGTCGCGCGCGAGCAGGTGCAGCCGCGTCGCGTAGATCGCGGTCTCCAGCACGGCGTGGCAGGCGCGGTTGAAGCCGACGAACTCGCGGCGCGCGCCGCGGTGCACAACGGCCGTCTCGATGCGCGACCGCGGCGGCGCGCTGTCGATCGATCGCACCTCGACTTCGCGCCACGTGCAGCAATCGGCGAGGACGACGCCGCGAACGGCGGCGGCCGGCACCGTCGGATACTCAGGATTCGAGATCGCCGCCCGCGCGAAGACGCGCACGTCGTCGGTGAGGTTGACGACGGCGGCGCCGACGGCCGTCACGTTGCGGTAGGTCGCCGTGTCGACGAACGGCTTGAGGACGATGACGTCGTCGCCCCACTCGACGCCCATCGGCGCGATGTTGATGCCGCCGCCTGCGGCGATCGTCGTGACGATCGTCTCAACGATCACGATCCGAACCGGCCGACGGCTTGCGCGCCGCACGCTGCGTCAGCTTCACGCGTTCGGCGCCCGCATCGTCGGGCGGCGTGAGATAGCCCCACGAGAGCGCGCCTTCCTGCCGGTACGTCTTGCCGAGCGCCACCGCGAGGCTCGCGCGCGCGAGCTCGCGGCCGAGATAGAACGCGTGCGTCGCCTCGGCGACGTCGAGCTCGGCGAAGAGCTCCGCGATGCGCGCCGGATCGGTCGCGCGGACGAACCGCTCGCTGTTCAGCACCGTGATCCCCTCGCGATCGGCGAAGATGCGGAAGTTGGGATCGGTGATCTGCGCCTGGAGCGCGCGCAGCTCCTCCTGCGTAAAGGCGAGGATCGCCGGATCCTTCACGGTGACGAGGCGATCGTCGACGCCTTTCGGGAT
>QHWK01000236.1 GCA_003223775.1 Acidobacteriota bacterium | reverse complement strand
CGCGATCCGCTCGGCCGGCCCCGATCCCATGGCGCTCGCGAGCGTGGTGCGCGAAGCGTTCCGCGAGGTCGATCGCGATCTGCCGTTGACGCGCATGGACACGATGGACGCGGCGCTCGCGGACTCGGTGGCCACCGAGCGGCTGATCACGGCGCTCCTGATCGCGTTCGCGTGCGTCGCGCTGCTGATGGCGGCGGCCGGCCTCTACGGCGTCATCGCGTACAGCGTCGCGCAGCGGACGCAGGAGATCGGGGTCCGCATGGCGCTCGGGGCCGACGCGGGCGCCGTGCTGCGCCTCGTCGTGCGCGCCGGCCTTCGCGCCGCGGCCGCGGGTATGATCGCGGGCACCGCGATGGCCGCGGCCGCGAGCCGCGCGCTGCGGACGATGCTGTTCGATCTGTCGCCGGCCGATCCGCTCACCTACGCCGCGGTCCTCGCCGTATTCGCGCTCGTCGCGTGCGCGGCGCTCGTCGTCCCCGTGCGCAGGGCGCTCGGCGTCGATCCCATCGCGGCGCTGCGGACCGAGTAGCGCCGTGCAGCTCGTGCTCCAGCGGTCGGTCGTCCGGTCGTGGCGCGCGTCGGACGCCGAGTCGATCGCGCGCTACGCGAACAACCGGAACATCTGGATCAACCTGCGCGACGCGTTCCCGCATCCGTACACGCTGCACGACGCGCGCGATTTCATCCGCGCCGTCCGGTCGCGCTCGCCGGAGACGACGTTCGCGATCGCGCTGCAGGACGAAGCGGTCGGCAGCATCGGGTTCGTGCTGCATCACGACGTCGAGCGCGTCTCGGTGGAGATCGGCTACTGGCTCGCGGAGCCGTTCTGGGGGCGCGGGATCGTCACAGAAGCGCTGCGCGCGATGACGACGTACGCGATCGAGCACCACGGGCTGACGCGGATCTACGCCGTGCCGTTCGCGTGGAACGCCGCGTCGTGCCGCGTGCTCGAAAAGGCCGGCTACGTCCTCGACGCGGTTCACTCTCGGTAGGGCGAGGCTTTCACCCTCGCCGTGCCGGCCCTGCTTTCCTCAGCGGACGCGGTCGGCGGCGACGCGGAAGCCGAGGCTGAAGCCTTTGTCCTGCGGCGCGTGCGTGTAGCGGAGGCCGCAGCGCGCGCTGTTGGCGTCGAAATACCAGCTGCCGCCGCGGATGACGCGCTTCTCGCCGCTCGCGGGGCCGTGCGGGTCGATGTTCGCGAACGAGAACTCGGGATACGGCGCGTACCAATCCGCGGTCCACTCCCACACGTTGCCGTGCATGTCGCCGAGGCCCCACGGGTTCAGCGGAAACGTGCCGGCGGGCGTCGGCTTCTGGCGGAACTCGCCCGCGGGGAACGACGCGTACGGGAGCTTTCCGTTGTAGTTCGCCTGCGCCGTCGTGAGGTTCTCGCCGGTCGAGAACGGACCGGCGGTGCGCGCGCGGCAGGCGTACTCCCATTCGGCCTCGGTCGGCAGGCGATAGCGCGGCGACTGCCGACTGCCGACCGGTCCACTCTGCTCACGGTCGCCCTGAGCTTGTCGAAGGGCGACTGATTCCGGCGATCGCGCGACGTGCGCGTTCAGCTTCGCGATGAACTGCTGCACGTCGTCGAAGGCGACGTTCTCCACCGGACAGCCCGATCCGCACGCGCTGAAGTGGCTCGGCGCGGTGCCCATCACCGTCCGCCATTCCTGCTGCGTCACTTCGTACTGGCCGATGAGAAACGGACGCGTGATCTCGACGTCGTGCATCGCCTCGTCGTCGTTCCGTCCGATTTCCGACGAGCGGCTGCCCATCGTGAAGCGGCCGGGCGGCAGCTCGACGAGCGTCATCCCGGTCCATTCGTCGACGAGCGTGCCGAGCGGCGTGCGGATGTCCTCGGTCGTGTTGACGTCGAAGCGCCGGAAGCGGCCGTAGGTCGCGACGGTCGCGATCCGGTTGCCGTTCGCGAACGTGTACTGCTCGCGCATCTCCTCCGGCACGCCGATGCCGGACCGATCCTCGAGCCGGAACGTCGTCACGATCGACGCGCGGATCACCGGCTGCTCGACCTGCAGTTCGGTCTTGGTCACGCGTCCGGTGGCGCTGTCGATCCACACGCGGCCGTGCGCCATCAGATCGCGGCCCGCTTCGCCGCGGATCATCGCGGGCGAAGACGTCTCCTTGAATTCGACGACGGAAACGCCGGCGGCGGAGGCGCGATCGTCCTTCGCGAGCGTGAAGCGGAAGCGCGCCTGGTAGGTGCGCTGCAGGACGCCGAGGCCGAGCACCGGGTTGCCGAGCGTGCTGCGCATGTTCCCCAGGTTGTAGCGCGCGCCCTCGGCGCCGATGCGCTCCGCCTGCTCCATCACGCTCGCGCCGCGCGCGGAGAGAAAGAGGTTCGCGAGGCGCGCCTCGCGGTCGCGAATCGCCACGCCGTCCACGTCGATGACGTCGCGGAACGGCACGAGCGCGAGCGTGTCCGGCGACTTGACGAGCAGGAAATCGGACCGGAGATCGCGATGCCGTGCGCGCGCGGCGTCCGACGGCGACGGCGGCGGCGGAAAGCCGCCGCCGCGCCCGCCGCCGACCGGCGAAAAGCTGGGCAGCGGCATCGTCGAGTCCTGGACGTAGCGCTCTTCGGCGACGACGTTCTCGAATTCGTCGACGAAGTAGTCGAGGTACCACGCGGCGCGATCGAGGAGCGTGTCGAGCGGCACGACAGCCGAGGCCCGAGAGGACGCAGAGCTCGCAGAGGTCGCAGAGGCCGCGGAGGCCGCAAAGATCGCAAAGGCGGCGAGCGTCAGCGCGAGCGAGGCGGCGGCAACCTGACTCCGCATGACCCGGTTCGTGCACTATACTGCAGCTTCGCAAGGAGAATTTTCATGCCGCGACGCGCGCTTGCCCTCGTTTTCGCCGCCGCCGTCATCGCGCCCGTCATTGCGCAATCGAGTCGCACGCCGCGCGGCACGCAGGTCTTCTCGCCGACCTTCGCGCAGCGCGCCACCGCCGCGCAGGCGGCGCCGGCGTATTTCCCGGAGCGCTTCGACTGGCAGCACAAGAAGCCGGAGGACGCCGGCCTCAGCACGGGCGCGCTCGCCGACGCCGTGCAGCTCGCGATCGCCTCCGACACGCCGGGCACGCACGACATGGCGCTGTTCCTCCACAACAGCTTCGGCAAGGAGCCGTTCAGCACGATCGTCGGGCCGATCAAGGATCGCGGGCCGGCGAGCGGCCTCATCACGCGCCACGGCTACATCGTGGCCGAGTGGGGCGATCCGAAGCGCGCCGACATCACCAACAGCGTCACGAAGACGTTCCTCACGACCGTCGTCGGCCTCGCGTGGCAGAAGGGGTTGATCCACGACGTGAACGATTACGTGCGCGACTACATGCCGCCGCACGTCGATCTGTTCGAGTCCGAGCACAACCAGAAGATCAAGTGGGACCACCTGCTGCGGCAGACGAGCGACTGGCAGGGCACGCTGTGGGGCAAACCGGACTGGGCGGATCGTCCTGTCGGCGAGACGCCCGACGACTGGGCGAAGCGCAAGCTGTACGAGCCGGGCACGCACTTCAAGTACAACGACGTCCGCGTGAACGTGATGGCGCTCGCCGCGCTGCAGGTGTGGCGCCGTTCGCTGCCCGACGTCCTGCGCGAGGAAGTGATGGAGCCGATCGGCGCCTCGTCGACGTGGCGGTGGTACGGCTACGAGAACTCGTGGGTGGAGATCGACGGCAAGAAAGTGCAGTCGGTGAGCGGCGGCGGCCACTGGGGCGCCGGCATGTTCATCAACTCGTACGACATGGCGCGCTTCGGCTATCTCTTCCTGCGCAACGGCAAGTGGAAGGATCGCCAGATCGTCTCCGAGCAGTGGATCAAGATGGCGCGCACGCCGGGGCCCGACAACAAGACCTACGGCTACGCCAACTGGTACCTGAACACCGATCAGAAGCCGCTGCCGGCGGCGCCGGCGACCGCGGTGCGCTTCGTCGGCAACGGGTCGAACATCATCTACATCGACTGGGACAACGACATCGTCGCGGTGTTCCGGTGGATCAAGAACGACAAGGCGCTGAACGAGGTGATCGCGCGGCTGACGACCGCGATTCAGAAAACCTCGTCGACCGCCGCGCCTCAACCGTAGGGCGGCCCTTGCAGGGTCGCCGCCCTATGAGCCGGCACACGGGGTTCGCGTCGCTCCCTCTTCACGGCGGCAAGGCGCCCGCGTGGCTCTTCGGGCGCATGGTGCGGCTGTCGCGAGAGATCGTGATCTACGTCGCCGCCGAGTACGGTTCCCGTGAAGTGCTTCGCCGCCTCTCCGATCCATTCTGGTTCCAGGCCTTCGGCTGCGTCCTCGGGTTCGACTGGCACTCGAGCGGCGTGACGACGACGGTGTGCGGCGCGGTGAAGGAGGGCTTGAAGGAGGTCGATCGCGACCTCGGGTTCTTCGCCGCGGGCGGCAAAGGCGGCGTGTCGCGCAAAACGCCGCAGCAGATCGCCGACGTCTGCGCCGCGATCGGCCGCGAGCCGGCGCCGCTCGTCTACGCGAGCCGGATGGCGGCGAAGGTCGACAGCGCCGCCGTGCAGGACGGCTACCAGCTCTATCACCACATGTTCTTCTTCACCGCCGCCGGCGAGTGGTGCGTCGTGCAGCAGGGGATGAGCGACGCGGCGCGGACCGCGCGGCGGTATCACTGGCTGTCGGACAGCGTCGCGAGCTTCGTCGACGAACCG
>QHWK01000235.1 GCA_003223775.1 Acidobacteriota bacterium | reverse complement strand
TTCGCGCTCGAGCGCCCACGGCGGCTGCTCGGTGACGACGCCAGGCACCTCGAACGGCTCGCCCGCGCCGCTCACGCGGAGCACGAAGCGGTGCCGCTCGCCGGCGCGCTGGAGCACCGGCGCGAGCCCGCGGATGTACGACGCCGTCGTCGGGCTGCCGATCCAGCCGACAACGGCCGGGCGGCCGGCGGCGCCGTTGCCGGAGAAGGCGCCGAGCCTCGGGACGAAGCGCGTCGTGTCGACCACGGTCGGTATCACGGTGACGGCGTCGGTGAACTGGCGCGCGTACGACGCGAGGTAGGCGTTGCCCGCAATCACGCGATCGCTGTGGCGGATGATGGTCGCGACCTTGCCTGGAGATTTGAGCGGCAGGATCGATCGATTCGCGTCGCTCACGCTCGGCAGAAAGATCGCGTCGTCGAAGTCGAAGACGATCGGCGGCCGCTCCCGCGCGCCGAGGAGGCGCTCGACGATGGCGGGGCCGATCGGAAAGATCTCGCGATAGATCAGAATCGCGTCGAACGTGCTCGCGTCCCGCAGCGACGTGAGATAGCGCAGCGACAACGCGGTGAAGGCCGACGCCTTGCGCACGTAGTGGCCGTGCTTGTAGACGAGCCGAAAGAAGGCGACGTCGAAGAGCGAGCGGAGCGTGACGTCGATGCCGACCGAGCGCAGGTACGGAATGAACTGCGCGACGCGAAAGCGGCAGCCGGCGCCTTCTTCGGGAATCGGCGAGAGCGCGAGCACGCGGAGCGGCGCGTTCACCGGCGGTTTCTCGCCGCCGCGCCGGCGATCCGGCGGCACCGCGAATCGATCCAGGCCGCCGAGATCTTCGCCGCGAGCCTTGTGCCGGCGCGCCAGAGCCAGCTGCGCCGCACCAGGAGCTCGACGTCCGCGTCGGCGTGGCCGACGTCGACGCGGGGCGTCGACAACGCGGCCGCGGCTGTCTCGGCAATCGTCCACCACGTGCGCACGCGCGTCACGGCCTGGTCGCTCCAGCGCGCGGCTGCGCGGCGCGTGCCGCGATGATTTGAAAGACCGCCGTGCCGCCGCTGCGCGTCGCAAACGTCAGCAGCGCATCCGGCGCGATCGCGATGCGCCCCGATGGCGCCCGCACCAGGCAGCGTGCAATGCCGTCCCCGCCCGGCATCGTCGAGCATCGGACGCGGAGCGTCGCCGGCAGATCGCGCTCGCCGGCGCGCACCGTCACCGTGTCGCCGCCGACGCGCACGCGCATCTCGCCTGCCGACGGCTTGCCGACCGCGATCACGTCGGCGATCGGCTCATTCGACGAGAGCAGCGCGTCGCCCGGCTTCAGCTCGGCGACGAGCGCGTCGGACGGCGCCTTGAACGCGCCCTCCACCTCGAGCTCGGCGTCGCCCGCGACGCGCGCGATCGTCAGCGCCTTTGGCAGCCGCGCGACCTCGCGGGCGTAGTCGAACAGCACGACGTCATACACGCCCGGCGCGAGCTCGGGCACGTCGACGAGCGCGTACTTCGTGCTGCCGAGCAGAAACGACGCCGCCGGAATCGTGTCGAACGTGACGCGCATGAACGGCCGCAGGTTCGCGCCGTCGATCTCGAGGCGCTGGCCAGGGCCCTCGAACAGCGTCTTGGGCGTGACGCTCGCGATCGCCGGCGCCGGGGCGCGGAAGAGAAGATAGGCGGCGATCGCCAGCGGCACCAGCAGGAACACGACGACGACCGCGGCGATGTCGACGACGTTGAAGGGTCCAGCGATGCGGCCGCGATCATCGACGAGCATCAGAGCGCCATCGCTCGCGAGGGCGATGCGTTCAGCGTCGCCTGGCGGCCCTGAAAGGGCCGCCCTACGTCGATCTTGACGTCGAGCATCGCGAGAAGCTCGCACGCGCCGACACCGCTCAGCCAGACGATGTACGGCAGGACGAGGCCGCGATGCCGCACGAGCGTGCCGATGTTGCCATCGGTGAGCGCGGACGGCGCGGCGATCAGGATCGCGTGTGCGACGAGCAATCCAGCGATCAGCGGATCGCGGCGGCAGGCGAAGAGCGCGCCCGCGCACGCGAGCAGCGCGAGCAGGTACCAGACGACCTGCTCGGGAATGTAGGCTGCGCCGGCGCGCGACTGCACGTCCCACGGCCGCGGGAGCGCGACGTACGAGACGGCCGCGCGCGCGAGGAACCGCATCGTCTCGGCGCGCTCGAGGCTCGAGATCGAATTGATGTCCGAGTAGAAGCGATCGTCGAGAAGCTTGTAGCCGTAGCCGCGCGACACGACGACGGCGCCCCAGTGCTGCCGCGCGGCCGTCTGTACGGCGGCGTACGTTCTCAGCTGCACCTGCGGGACGCGCAGCACCGCAGCGGCGAGAATTGGCATCGAGACGACGCACGCGATCAGCAGACGCGGACGGCTGGCGACGAAGCCGAGCGCGAGGCCGCCGATCGTCGCCGCCGCGACGAACGCCGCGCCGTCCTCTCGCACGGCCTGCAGCGCCATCGCGAGCGCGACGATCGCGGTCGCGATCACCGCGCGGCGCCGCCACGACGCGGGCACCGCGAGCTCGCGCGCGAGCACGAGGCTCGCGCCGCTCAGCAGGATGAACAGCGGCTCTTTCAGGACCGAGAGCGACCAGACAAGCAGCGTCGGCAGAAACAGCAGCACGACGAGCCCGAAGAGCGCGGCCATGCGGCCGAGCCGCACGCGCACCGCGCGATACATCAACAGGACCGCTGCGATGTAGAACGCCACGTTCGGCAGGCGGACGCCGTACGGCGACGGCCCCGCGAGGGCGTGCGCGAACGCGAGCACGTACAGAAATCCGGTCCGGCCGTTCGGCTCGTAGGCGTACTCGAGATCGATCGGGTGAATCGAATGGCCGAGCGCGATGTTTCGCAGCCAGAGCGACCGCTTGATGAAGTAATCCTCGTCCCCGAAGAACGTGCCGAACGGCACGCGCGTGTGATCGGTCAGGACGAACAAGCCGGCGACGACGAGGAGGCGCAGCGCGATCGCGGCCAGGACGAGTGACAGGACGAACCGGCGCTCGCCCGCCGGCAGCCCGCGAACGGCGAGTGCCGCGACGGGGACGATGACGATCGCGAACCACACGGTCAGCGGCGACAGGACGTACACGCCGGCGACGGCGATCGCGGCGACGGCGATCGCAGCCGTCCTCACGCGAGCGCCTCGGTCAACGCGCGGTCGTACGCGAGCGCAACCAGCTCCGCGCGATAGCGCTCCGCGTCGGCGCGCGCGCGCTCCGCCATGCGCCGCCGCAGCAGCTCGTCGTCGAGCACGAGCCGCAGCGCTTCGGCGAACGCCTCGGGCTCGTGACGCTCGACGATCAAGCCGTTCGCGCCCGACTCGACGATCTCCCGCGAGCCGGGCGAGCTCGTGGCGACCACGGGAACGCCGCACGCCATCGCCTCGACGAGCACGTTGCCGAAGCCCTCGTAGCGCGACGTGAGCGCGAAGACGTCGGCGCGCGCAATGTAGCTCCACGGATTCGGCCTGAAGCCGCACAAGTGCACCGATCCGGCGAGGCCGCGCTCGATGATCCGCGCGCGCACGGTCGACTCCTGATCGCCCTCGCCCAGGATGAAGAGCGACGCGGGCACGCGCTGGCGGAGAATCGCAAACGCGTCGATGAGCAGCGGGTAGTTCTTCACCGCCGCAAGGCGCCCGGCGGCGACCACCACCGGCGGCCGCCACCGCGTCGCATCGGCTTCGTCGATTGGCTGCCGCGCGCCCGATGAGACGCGCGAGAAATCGACCGGGTTGTTCACGACGCGGATGCTCGACGATCTTCCGACGAACGACCTGACCAGATCCTCAGCGACACCGCGCGACGCCGCGATCAAGAGATCCGCGCCGGAGCAGGCGGCACGCATCGCGATCGTGAAGAGCCGGCGCCGATACCAGGCGCGGGACCACAGGGAGTCCCGATCGGTGACGAACGCCGACACCGGCGTCTGCATCGCGAACGCCACGCGTCCGCCGACCCCGGCGGCGCGCACCGCCGTCAACACGGTGAGATAGCTCAGGAACGCGACGATCACGTCGGGGCGCGCCGTCCTGAGGTACCGCCGCAGCGCGAGCCATCGGCCGACGCGCGACGCCGCCGATCCGGCGTCGAGGCGGATCGACGGCGAGACCTCGCCGAGATACGGCCCGCGGCGCTCGAACACGTACATCGATCGATCCCACTTGCCGGCGTCGAGCGCGTTGAGCACCTGCACGGCGACGCGCTCCGCGCCGCCGCCGGCGAGCGACGGCAGCACGAAAGAGACGCGCCGACGCCGCTGGCTCGTCGTCGTCACGCGGCGGGCACCACATTCGGGCGCCGCAGCGCCACGTGAAGCTCGCGCTCGACGGCGGCCATCATCTTCGCCGCCTGCGCCTCGAGCGTGTACGCGCGCGCCGTCGCGTAGCCGTTCGCGATCAGCGCGCGGCGCAGCGAACCGTCGCGGACGATGCGGATCATCGCGGCGCCGACCGCGTTCGCCGTGGGCGTGTCGACGAGCAGGCCGTTCGATTCGTGCGTCACGAGACCTGGAATCCCGGCGACGCGCGAGGTGACGATCGGCAGCCCCGCGCTCATCGCCTCGAGCAGCACGCGCGGAATCCCCTCGCCCGGCAGCGTCGGCAGCACGAACAGGTCGTAGTTGCGATACATCGGCAGCAGGCGATCGAGCGGCACGGCGCCGTGGAGCGTGACGCGATTGGCGACGCCGCACTGCGCCGCCTCTTCGACGATGGCGGCGCGCTCCATCTCGCCCGGCGCGCCCACGGTCGGCCCGACGATGTCGAGCGTGATGTTCGTGCCGGCGTCGACGACGTGCTGAATCGCGGCCGGCAGCACGCGAAGGCCTTTGCGCGGATCGATCCGGCTGACCGCGAGGGCGCGCACCGGCCGGCCGCCGCACGTGTCCGCGCGCGTCGAGATGTCGCGCTCGCCGATCGTGGTCGTCGTCGTCTCGATGGTGCGGACTCCGTCGGCTGCGTGCTTCGCGGCGAGCGCCGGCCCGTTCGCGAACGTGAGCGACGTCCGTGCCATCCAGCGGATGCTGCGCTCCTCGAGCTCGGTGTACGCGCGCCAGAGCACGCGCTTCACGCCGCGGTACGGCATCGACGGCAGCAGCGCGCGCAGATCGCCGACGACGAGCAGGAAGGCCGGGCGGTGCATCCACCGTGCGGCGGCGAACGCGAAGGCCGCGGCCGGCGTCGGCACGCGGCAGTGCAGCAGATCGATCCGGCGCGCCCACGCGGCGAGGCGCGGCAGCACGAGCGGCAGCCGCGGATAGAACTGCACCGGCCCGTCGAAGGCCGGCAGCGGCGCGAGCGTCACGTTGGCGGCGCGAATCGCGGTCCCTTCCCCATCGCTGCGCGCGAGCACCGGCACGCAGAGCGAGATCTCGTCGAAGTACGGCGCGAGCGAATCGACGTAGCGCGCGAACGATCCCTCGAGCTCCCGCAGCGTCCCGTCGGCGGCGCGCCAGAAGGGCATGTGATAAACGACGCCAAGCCTCACGCGATCACGGTTTGCGGGCGACGGCGAGCACGTGGAGGTGCACGTCCGACGCGAAGGGTTCGATGGACTCCGGCCCGAGATCGGCGAGCCGCAGCACCTCGCGCACGCGCGCCTCGTCGGCGTAGAGGCCGCCGCTCATCAGACGATCGCGCAGCCCGCTCCGCCACGGCGCCGGCACGGCCGGCAGCAGCCGCTCCGCGACGCGCCGCTTCATCGTCCGCGGCACGGACGGCGACGAGGGGTGCACGGTGGTGAACGCAAACCGGCCGCCGGGCGCGAGCCAGCGCGCGACTCGAGAGGCGATCGCCTCGTCGAACGGCGAGTGCTCGCCGAGGACGCCAATGGAGTAGACGAGATCGAACTCGCCCGGCTGGAATTCGTGCTGCAGGAAATCGCCCTCGACGAGCGCGATGCGATCCGCGGGGACCGCGACGTCGCCCACGGGACGTCTGGCGCGCTCGAGCATCGGCCGCGACACGTCGATGCCGACGAGCCGCCGCACGTGCGCGAGCGCGTGAAAGTAGCGCCCCGTCCCGCAGCCGAGATCGAGCACCGCGATCGGCCGGCCGAAGCGATCGCAGATCGCGCGCAGCCACGCGGCGAGATGCGCGACCGCCTGCCCGGCGCGCGCCGTCTCGTCGTGCGCGCGGTAGCGCTCGGCGTACGGCTCCGTGTACACGCCGGCGGCGCGCGCGCCCCACGGCGTCGGCGCCGGGGTCCGCCGCTCGATTGGATGCGCCACCGTCACGCCCGCTTCCGCGCCACCAGTCCGGTGACGCCGGCGACGCGGAACAGACGCCGCGCCAGCCCGGGAAAAAACGATCGCAGGACGCGATCCTTGAGCGCGCGCTTCCACGCGCGGCGCGGCACGCCGGTGTCGATCGGATGCACGACGTGCAGGATCTCGAGGCCGTGTGCCGCGAGCGCCTGCCGCAGCGCGTCAATCGTGAAGTTGAAGAGCATGTGCTGGTACGGCGTGAAGATCGCCGTGCACTCGGGGCACACGACGAAGTTCGGGCGCTCCTCGAGCGGAACGCTCGCGAGCAGCCGCCCGCTCGGCTTCAACACGCGCGAGATCTCCGCGAGCCCCGCGTTGAAGTCGGCCGGAAACAGATGCTCGAGCGTCTCGGTGCAGATCACGACGTCGCACGACGAGGCGTCGAGCCCCGTCGCCGTGATCGAGCCGACCTGGAACGAGAACGACGGGTCGCCTGCGAACTTCGCGCGCAGGGCGGCGATGGACGAAGCCGACAGGTCCACGCCGACGACGCGGCGGGCGATGCGGCGCCGCTGCAGCAGCGACACGACGGTGCCGGATCCGGTGCCGATGTCGGCGATCACATCGGTGCCGCGTCCAGACCGACCACAGGCGCGAGATCGATTCTGGCGTCCACGTGTGAAAGTGCGCGCCGAGCGGCAGATCGTCGGGCGTGAGATCGCGCGCCCGCAGCACGTCCTCGTAGAACTCCATCAGTCGAGCACGAACTCCTTCCGCCACGCCTCCTCGTCCGCCGTGCGATCGGATTCGGCCTGCTCCGACTTGAGCAGCAGATGATTCTCGAGCACCAGCGCGTCGATGTGCGTGCGCATGAAGCAGCGGTAGGCGTCGTCGGGCGTGCAGACGATCGGCTCGCCGCGGACGTTGAACGACGTATTGACGATCACCGGACAGCCGGTGAGGCGGTAGAAGGCGTCGATGATGTCGTAGAAGAACGGGTTCGTCTCGCGGCGCACCGTCTGGATGCGCGCCGAATAGTCGACGTGCGTGACGGCGGGAATCGTCGATCGCGGCACGTTCAGCTGCTCGATTCCCCAGCGCGATTCCGTGCCGCTCGGCACCGCCACGCGGCGCGACGGCTTCACATCGGTGACCAGCAGCATGTAGGGGCTGTCGCCGTCGAGCTCGAACCAGTCCGCCACCTGCTCGCGCAGCACCGACGGCGCGAAGGGCCGGAACGACTCGCGGAACTTGATCTTCAGGTTCATCATCGACTGCATGCGCGGCGAACGCGGATCCCCGACGATCGAGCGGCCGCCGAGCGCGCGCGGCCCGAACTCCATGCGGCCCTGCAGGAGGCCGACGACTTTCTCCTCGGCGAGGAGCGACGCGACGTGCTTCGCGAGCGCGGCTGGCTCGTACTGGCGCGCGGGGATCGCGCGCTCGCCGACAAACGATCGCACGTCGGCGTCGCCGAACCGCGGACCGAGAAACGATCCGCTCATGCCGTCGGCGTAGCGCGGCACTGTTCCGCGCGGCGTCGTCGACGGCCGCTCCCACGCGCCGGTCGATTCCGGGCTCACGCGCGGCTGCCCGAGATGGCGATGCCAGATGCCGAGCGCGACGCCGAGCGCGCCGCCGGCGTCGCCGGCCGCCGGCTGAATCCAGATGTCGTCGAAGACGCGCTCGCGCAGGATGCGGCCGTTGCCGACGCAGTTCAGCGCGACGCCGCCCGCCAGGCACAAATCGCGGAGGCCGGTCTCGCGCCGCGCGAAGCGCGCCATCTTCAGCATCACCTCCTCGGTGATCTCCTGCACCGAGCGCGCGAGATCCATCTCGCGCTGCGTCAGCGGCGCCTCGGGCTGGCGCGCCGGCCCGCCGAAGAGCGACTCGAAACCGCTGCCGGTCATCCGCAGGCCGTGTGGATACGTGAAGTACTCCATGTTCATCCACAGGCTGCCGTCGTCGCCGATCTCGAGGAGGTGGTCCTTGATCGCACGCACGTACTTCGGCTCGCCGTACGGCGCGAGGCCCATCACTTTGTACTCGCCGGAGTTCACGCGGAATCCGGTGAAGTAGGTGAACGCCGAGTACAGCAGGCCGAGCGAATGCGGGAAGCGCAGCTCGCGAATCAGCTCGAGCTCGCCGCCGCGGCCGGCGCCGATCGACGAGGTGGCCCACTCGCCGACGCCGTCGATGGTGAGCACCGCGGCCTGCTCGAACGGCGACGGGTAGAACGCCGACGCCGCGTGCGACTCGTGGTGCTCGCCGAAGAGGACGTCGCCTTCGAAGCCCTCGAGGCGGCGCGCGATGTCGTCGCCCATCCACAGCCGCTCGCCGAGCCAGAGCGGCATCGCCTTCAGATAGGACGCGAGGCCCTTCGGCGCGCACGCCGCGTAGGTCTCGAGCAGGCGCTCGAATTTCACGAGCGGCTTCTCGTAGAAGCCGACGTGGGTGAGATCGCGCGGCGCAACGGCCGCCTCGCGGAGGCAATAGTCGACGGCGCGCGCCGGGAAGCCGGCGTCGTGCTTCTTGCGCGTGAAGCGCTCCTCCTGCGCCGCCGCGACGATGCGGCCGTCCTCGACGAGGCACGCGGCCGAGTCGTGGTAGTAGGCGGAGATTCCGAGAATGCGGGTGGGCACCGATCGTCAGCCGGTCAATGAAGAAGACGTTTCGTCGTCGCGTTTCGTCTCTGCGAGCTCTGCGAGCGCTGCGTTAAACGTCGTCACTCCTTAGAACAGGGTGTAGATGAATGGCGCGACGGCGCTCGACTGCGAGAAGACGATCAGCAATCCGAACAGCACGAACACGACGACGATCGGCACGAGCCAGTACTTCTTCTCCTGCCGCAGGAACCGCCAGAACTCCGAAAGCACACGACCTTTGCTCATACAGTCCTCAATACATCCGCGAGTAGTGCTGCCGATCGCGATAGCGCACCGGATACGGCGTCCAGCCGCGGTTGGCGCGGCGTTTGCGCGCGAGCGGATCCTTGCCGAACAGCCGCCACGCGACGCCGAGCGGCACGAAGACGACGACGAACATCAACGTGAGGAGGACGCGGGCGTTGAAGTCGCCGACGGCGCGCGCGCCGCGCCACAGCGCCGCGATCACCGCGAGCACGCCGCCGACCGACAGCCCGAACGATCGTTCGGTTCCCGGCATCGCGGCAGTCGCGCGATCCATCACGAGGCTCGCACCCGGCGACTCTGAAAGGGCGGCTCTACAGGCGAGGCCGCCCGTGTGAACGCCGGATCCCGCCGCCGCGAAATCGCGCGCGCGAGCTGCGCCGCGGCGCTCACCGCCACGGCGACGGCGAACGGCACGACGTGCACCGACATGCGCCCGGGGTATTCGTGCGTGTGCGCGAAGAACGATCCCGCAATCGTGCCGATGGTCACGATCGCGAGCGACGCCGACACGCCGTTCACGATCGGCACCTGCAGCAGCGCCAGCGCCGACACGAGGGCGCCGAGCGCGACGAGCGCCGCGCGCGGATCGAGCGCCGGCGGCTCGCGCATCGAGAGCTGGGCCGCGAGCGCTTCGCCGATCCGCGCCCACACCGCCGGCGACGCGATGGTCGTCAGGCGCAGCCCCGTCTGCTGCGGACCGAAGCTCGTGCCGTAGGTGATGCTGAAGTGCCCCGCGTACCACCACGCGTGCGCGGCGAAGAGAACAATGCCAGCGGCGACTGCGGCGGCGTACAGCACGGCCGGCGCTACGCGCGCGCGACGAACGGCCTTGGCGAGATCGCGCCAGCGCGACGGCGTCCGGATCGGCAGCAGCCACGCGAGCAGGAACGCCGCGAGCAGGAGGTGATTGAGCCGCGTGAAGATCATGACGACGGCGAACGCACCCGCGGCGAGCGCGGCGGAGAGCCGTCCGAGGCGCGCGCGCATCAGGAAGAGCGCGACGGCCGACATCCATCCGACCGCGCTGATTTCCGACAGCCCGCGGCCGATGAGATACCACGTCGGGCCGAGCGTGAACGTCGTCAACGTCAACGCGGCGGCGCCGACGGCCCAGCGATAGCCGGCGGCGCGCTTCACCACCGCGAAACAG
>QHWK01000234.1:9913-13249 GCA_003223775.1 Acidobacteriota bacterium | reverse complement strand
CCGTCATTGATCCCTCCAGCTGGCGCGTGGCGTCACGCTGTCAAAAAAACCTGCCCACGACGAGCAACCACAGAGACCACGGAGCCGTCGCAGATGCTCGACGCGGCGCCGCGCAGCGGCGCTGACGGCACTCGCAAACGCAGACGAGCGACGCACGATGACCACCCAGCGTCGTTCGTCTGCGGTTGCGTGTGCCGCCGACGCGGCCTGCGTACGCAGGCCGCCCGCGTCGAGCGTCGTCGGCGAATCTGCTGCCCGGTGACCCTTCAGCCGGTCAGCCTGCAGGCGTTCTCTGCGTGCTCTGTGTGCTCTGTGGTTGCTTTCCGTCGTCATCGCCGCCGCAAACGCTCCGCATCCGGGTTGCCGGGACCGAAGTGCTTCAGGATCACGAGCGGATCGGTGTCGCTGCGGTTCTCGATGCGCACGCCCTCCTGCGCCGCGGCGTGACTTACGAACAGCTCGTCCTCCGTCATCTCGCCGAAGCGGATCATCGTCGGCGCCGAGACGCTGAGCGCGCCGAACGTGCCGTGGCCCTGCACGACTATCAGGCCGTAGGCGGCCTGGTCGGCGATCGTCACGCTGCGTTTCGGCAGCACCGTCAGCTCCTTCGCCGAATAGTGCTTCGTGCCGTAGCACACCCACTGCTCGCGGGAGCCGTCGGGCTCGGTCTCGGCGAACGGCCGCACCGGGCACGGGAACGTGCGGTTCGTCTTCGCGAACTCCGGGTTGACGTTCGCGTCCCAGTCGAGCATCTCGACGAGATAGTCAAGATCGTGGTGATGCGCGGGCGGCACGTCCTTCGTCATCAGGTCCCACGGCACGATGCGGCCGTCGACTTCGGACTGGAACATCGCGAAGACGTCGCTGTTCACCTGCGGCTCGTAGGTCACGAGCGATCCTGGCGCGTGCAGGATCCGCGGATCGATCTGCCAGCCGGTGCCCGGCTCGAGGCGATAGGCGCGCGACAGGTTCAGGATGCCGTTGTCGCCGCGCGGCCACCGCTCGAGACACCGCCGCACGTCGGCTTTCGTCGTGCCCGGCTCGAGCCCCATGAACGTGTAGGGAAAGTTGTTGAAGGTCTGGTTGTATTGGGGCGGGAAGTAATACGCCTCGGGCTTGCCGCGGCGTCCGAGGCGCTGCGCCTGCTCCTCGCTCTGGTGCATGTGGTGCGGAATCGGCCCGAGGTTGTCGAAGAACTTGCACAGCAGGTTCCAGCCGCTCTCGCGCGCCATCGTCGCCGCACCGAGCAGCAGATCGCCCGCCTCGTCGACCGCCTCCTTCAGCAGGAATCGGGCGCCGCCGGCGCGCACGTAGCTCAGGCCCTCGTCGGCCGGCGTGCCGGGTCCGTTGTCGGCGTTGGTCGTCGACGAGAACCAGCGCTCGTTGATGCCGCCGCGATGGCCGCCGAGCGCGTAGAGATCGTCGGGGTGCAGCCGCAGACGGCGGCCGGGGATCATGAACGTGCGCGGCACCCACGCCGGCTCGAGCCGCAGCAGCCCGCCGCTTGCGTCGAGCGCCGCCTGCACCTGCGATCGCTGCACGGCTCAGTGCTCCATCGGGATGCCGAAGCAGTACAGCGTGTTGTCGTAGGTCGTGAAGTACACGCGTCCGTTCGCGATCGACAGCTCGCCGTTGTGCGTGAAGGCGCTCACCTGATTGCCGCTCGACCAGAGTTCCTTGCCCGTCATCGCGTCGAGCGCGTACAGCACGGCGGGCGCCGATTTCTGCGCGCGCGCGTCGGCTTGATAGAGGCCGCCTTCCTTGTCGTTCGCCTGGCGCACCCATTCACCCGTCGAGAGCGCGAAGACGATGCCGTTGGCGATCGCCGGCGCCGCGGGCGTCACCATGTTGCGCGACGTCCACGCGTTGGCGAGGATCGGCTTGCCGTTGCGCTCTTCCACCTTGAACGCCGCGATCGTGCCGACGTTGGTCTCGCCGTTGGTCAGCGGGAACTTCGCGTTCGGATGCTTCGGGCCCCACACCGGCGCGAGCACCCATCGCGTGCCCGTCGCGTCCTGCCACGTCGCGAGGCTGCCCCACGTGCCGGCGCCCGCGAAATCGACGTCCTCGTTCGAGATGAGATCGGACCGATAGAGCGCCGTCCGATGATCGGCGCCGCCGAGCGATGTCGCGTCGAGCAGGAAGAAGCGGCCTTCCTTGCCGGAGCCGACGATGAGATCGCGTCCCTTGTATGGAAAGACGACCGGCGTGACGTTCATGTCGAGGTCGCGCTTCCACAGCCACTCGTCGTTGGTCGGCGTGTACCAGTCCTTCAGTTTGAGCTCGACCGGCGTCAGCGCGACGATCGAGTTCGCGTAGCGATTGGTCTGCGGATCGTACTGCCCGTCGCCGGTCTCGGCGTACACCGTGCCGTCGGATCCGATCGACGGTCCCGCCGTGCCCCACAACCCGCCGCTGCCCGAGCGCCACGACCGCACGGGCTTCGCGGGATCGTTGAGGTCCATCGAGTACACGCTGTTCGGCGTGCCGCCGCAGCCCTGGCCCGTAATCGTGTAGACGACGTTGTTCACGAACGCGAGGCTGTACGGCTTGCCGTTGGGCGGGAGGAATTTCATCGGCGGCGCGAGATCGTCGCCGGTATTGATGTTCACCGCGTGGAGATCGCCGTCGCCGGAGAGCGTGTAGATGCTGCGGATGGCGAAGATGCCGCCGCCGCGCTGCGGAGGCGGCGCCGGCGCGGGCGCCGCGGGCGCGCCGGAACGAGCGGCCGCCGGCGGCGGCGGATTCGGTCCGCGTCCGCGCGCGGGCGGCGGCTGCAGCACCGGCCACGCCGTCAAGCCGCCGGGACAGAGAAACGAGGCCTGCTCGGTCTCCGGCACCTCCGCGTGCCATGCGAAATGTTTTTTCCAGAGCAGCTTGCCGAGGTCCGCGTCGACGGCGAACAGATCGTTGTCCGCGCCGGCGACGAACGCGATCTCCTTGAAGCCGCGATCGGTGATCGCGCGCTCGACGATCAGCGGTCCGTACAGCGCGTAGACCGATCGCTGCTTCGTCTCGAGCTTGATCTTCCACAGCAGCTGGACGTTCTTGATCGTGTCCTTCGAGATTCTGGTTTCGTCCTTCTGCCAGCCGGTCCGCTGAAAGTCGCCGCTGTGCGTGATCCAGTCGGCGGCGCCCATCGGCACCGCGGCGAGACACGAGAGGCACACGGCCCAGACGATGATTCTGCGCATCGCTTCACGTCCTTCGATCGGCGTCGATCGCAGCGAGACGATACAGCGCAGGCGGGGGCGCATCAAGCCGCGCGGCCGGCGCGCGTCCCCGTTTCGCAGTGACAAACCGCCGCGCGCCGGCGCGGGCGCGCACTAATGTCTT
>QHWK01000234.1:0-9899 GCA_003223775.1 Acidobacteriota bacterium | reverse complement strand
ACCCTAGAAAATGAGCCGGTCCTTGCGCGCGTCGATCGCGGCGGAGACGACGCCGGGAACGGCCTTGAGATCGTCGATCGTCTTGAAGGGCCCTTTGTCGGTGCGGCGGCGGACGATCGCCTCCGCCACTTCGGGCGCCACGTCGAGCGTCGTCGCGAGATTGTCGGCCGTCGCCTTGTTGACGAAGATCAGCGTGTAGTGTTTGTCGAGGTACGCGGCGATCTGGTTCCACTGGTCGTCGGTGCCCTGCGCGCCGTTGTTCGCCATCTCGTCGAGCGTCTTGGTCCACTCGTCGTGCGTCTTGAACTGCGCGACGGCGCTCTCGGCGCCGTGGCAGTCGCTGCAGACCCTGATGAGCGCGTCGCGGCCCGGGCCCGGCGGAAATATCGACGACGTTTCGGACTGGCTCGCGGGCGACTGAACGGCAGCGACGGTCATGAGGACGAAACTCGACAGGTACAACAACCGCAGGACCATATCGCGATGATAACCGAACGCGGAGAAGCGACGGGGAGCGCGGCGATTGCGCTCGACGCGCGCTATCACGATCGCCGCGCGGCGCGCATCGAGAACGACGCCGTGCGCGTCACCGTGCTGTGCGAAGGCGGACACATCGCCGAGATCCTCGACAAGGCCACCGGCGTCAACCCGCTGTGGACGCCGCCGTGGGCGTCGATCGAGCCGTCGTCGTGGAACGCCGCGTATCCGGACTTCGGATCGGGATCCGATGCGCGGCTGCTCGCCGGGATCATGGGACACAACCTGTGCCTCGACATCTTCGGCGGGCCGTCGGACGAGGAGGCGGCCGCCGGCATGTCGGCGCACGGCGACGCGTCGGTCGCCGCGTACGAGATCGCGGCCGACGGCGACGCGCTCGTGATGCGCGCGCGCCTGCCGCTCGCGCAGGCGATCGTCGAGCGGCGCATCGCGCTCGACGGACCAACCGCACGCGTGCGCGAGACGATCACGAACCTGGCCGCGATCGATCGGCCGATTGGATGGACTGAGCACGTCACGCTCGGGCCGCCGTTCCTCCGCAAGGGCGCCACGGAGTTCCGCGCCTCGGCGACGCGCTCGCGTGTGTTCGAGTCGGCGTTCGGCGCGCACGATTATCTGCAGGCGGGCGCCGACTTCGAGTGGCCGTTCGCGCCGGCACGCGGCGGCCGCCACACGATCGATCTCCGGCGCCTCGCCGACGTGCCGGCCTCGTCGGCGTACACCGCGCACCGGATGGACCCGGATCGTCAGGCGTTCTTCGTCGCCTTCTCGCCCGACACGAAGCTGGCGTTCGGCTACGCCTGGAGCGCGGCCGATTTTCCATGGATGGGCATCTGGGAGGAGAACCTGAGCCGGACGCACGCGCCGTGGAACGGCCGCACACTGGCGCGCGGAATGGAATTCGGCGCGTCGCCGTTCCCCGAACCGCGGCGACGCATGGTGGATCGCGGGCGGATGTTCGACACGCCCACCTATCGATGGCTGCCCGCGCTGAGCACGATCGCCGTCGAGTACCGCGCCGTGGTGCGCGCCGCCGACGCGATCCCTGAATCGCTGGATCCGTGGTCATGACGAACCTCGCCGACGCCGTCGCCGACGCGCTCGACTCGTTCCGGATCGAGCTGCCGTCGTGGGGCTTCGCGAACACCGGGACGCGCTTCGGGAAATTCCTGCAGCCGGCGGCGGCCGCGACGATCGAGGAGAAATTCAGCGACGCCGCGCAGGTCCACGCGCTGACCGGCGCGTGCCCGACCCTCGCGCTCCATGTGCTGTGGGACTTTCCGTCCGGCCTCGACAGCGTGGCCACCGTCGCCGCGCTCGCCGATCGGCACGGCGTGCGTCCGGGATCGATCAACCCGAACGTGTTCGAGGGCCAGGAGTACAAGCACGGCTCGTTCGCGAATCCGGACGCGTCGGTGCGGCGGGCGGCGCTGCAGCACGTGCGCGACAGCGTGGAGATCGGGCGGCGGCTCGGCAGCCGCGACGTGTCGCTCTGGTTCGCCGACGGCTCGAACTACCCGGGCACGGCGAACATCCGCGCGCGCAAACGGCTGTTCGAGGAGGGGCTGCGCGCGGCGCACGCGGCGCTCGCCGACACGCAGCGCCTGCTCGTCGAGTACAAACCGTTCGAGCCGGCCTTCTATCACACGGACATCGCCGACTGGGGCATGGCGCTGCATCTGGCCAGGTGCGCCGGCCCGCGCGCGCGCGTGCTCGTCGATACCGGCCATCACTACTCGGCGCAGAACATCGAGCAGATCGTCGCGTGGCTGCTCGACGAGCGGATGCTCGGCGGCTTCCACTTCAACGATCGCCGCTATGCGGACGACGATCTGACGCTCGGATCGATCGATCCGTATCAGGTGTTCCGCATCTTCCACGAGATCCGGTTCTTCGAGTGGGAGACGGGCGGACGCGCGGACGTCGCGTACATGATCGACCAGAGCCACAACCTGAAGGGCAAGATCGAGGCGATGATCCAGACGGTTGCCGTCGCGCAGCAGATCTTCGCGAGAGCGGCGCTCGTCGATCACGCCGCGCTCGCGCAGGCGCAGAGCCGCAGCGATCTCGTCGCCGCCGAGATGCTGCTGCAGGACGCGTTCGCCACCGACGTCCGTCCCGCGATCGCCGAGTGGCGCCGCGCCCGCGGCGTGCCGGCCGATCCGCTCGCCGCGTTCCGCGAGAGCGGCTACCTCGAGCGCATCACCGAGCAGCGGCGGCACCGCGCCGCCTCGCCGTCTTCGTCGTACGCGTGACGAGACGCTATGATCGTCGTATGACGCGCCGCTCGGCAGTTCTCCTCCTGGCAGCGGCCATCGTCCTGCCGCTCGGCGCGTCGTCCACGATCGACACACCCGGCGCGGTCGCGCTTGCTCGCGTGCCGCACGGCGGCATTCAGCCCGAGGCCGTCGTCGACGCACGCGGCGTGCTGCACCTGCTCTACTCTTCCGGCGAGCCGCGCGCCGGAAACCTGTTCTACGTCCGCTCGACCGATGACGGATCGACCTTCTCCGCGCCCGTGCGCGTGAACAGCCAGGAGGGCAGCGCGATCGCGACGGGCACGATCCGCGGCGGCCAGATCGCCGTCGGCCGCGGCGGACGCGTGCACGTGGCCTGGAACGGATCGGACGCGGCGATGCCGCGCGGCCTGATGAATCCGGCGAGCGGCCAGCCGAGCGCGCCGTTTCTCTACACGCGATCGAACGACGAGGGAACCGCGTTCGAGCCGCAGCGCAATCTCGCGCGGCGCAGCTACGGCATCGACGGCGGCGGATCGATCGCGGCGGACGGCAGCGGCGCCGTCTACACGGCGTGGCACGGCCTCGCCGCCGGCGGCGCCAACGGCGAAGATCATCGCATCGTCTGGATCTCGCGATCGTCGGACGATGGGGCGACGTTCGGGGAGGAGACGCAGGCGTGGAGCGAGCCGACCGGCGTCTGCAGCTGCTGCCAGCTGCGCCTGTTCGTCGCGCCGTCGAGCGCGATGTATCTGCTGTACCGATCCGCAACCGCCGTCACCCATCGCGACATCTACATGCTCGAGTCGAACGACAGCGGCCGCTCCTTCCGTGGATCGCAGGTCCAGCCGTGGAACATCGGCGCGTGCCCGATGAGCAGCATGTCGTTCGCCGCGTCCGGCGCCGGGATCTTCGGCGCGTGGGAAACCGCGGGACAGGTCTCCTTCGGCGCGATCGACGCCGGCGCGGCGCGCATTCCGCGGCCGGTTGCCGCGCCAGGCGAGGGCGGTGCGCGCAAGCACCCGCGGCTCGCCACGAACGCAAAGGGTGACGTGCTGCTCGTGTGGACCGAAGGGACGGCCTGGGCACGTGGCGGGTCCCTCGCGTGGCAGGTGTTCGATGGAGACGGCACGGCGATCGGCGCGCCGGGCACAGCGCCTGGAATCGGCGTCTGGAGTTTTCCGGCGGCGATCGCGCGCCCCGACGGCCGGTTCGTCGTGTTCTACTGACGGCCGCCGGACGCGAGTATCCGCGCGCGCACGCTACTGCGATCCCGACCGGAAGAGCAGCCGGTTCGACGTCCCCGTCGGAATTCCACTCAGGCGATTGGTCGTCGCGTTGCTCACGATCTGGTTCCTCACCGTCGCAGGGCTCGCCGTCGGAGTCGCCTGAAGAATCCGCGCGGCGATGCCGGTGACGTGCGGCGTCGCCATCGACGTGCCGCTCAGCGTCGCCGTCGCGGTGTCGCTCGTGTTGTACGCCGAGATGATGCTCGATCCCGGCGCGAAGATGTCGACGATGCTGCCGAAGTTCGAGAACGACGACCGCGCGTCGTTGATCGTCGTCGAGCCGACGGTGATCGCTTCCGACACCCGCGCCGGCGACTGCGTCGAGGCGTTCGTGTTCGAGTTGCCGGCGGCGACCGCGTAGGTCACGCCCGAGAGGATCGACGTGCGGACCGCGGTGTCGAGCGCCGTGGACGCCGGTCCGCCGAGGCTCATGTTCGCCACCGCGGGGGCGATGTGATTCGCCGTCACCCAGTCGATCCCCGCGATGACGCCCGCCGTCGATCCCGAGCCGCTGCAGTCGAGCACGCGCACGGCGAACAGCCGCACGCTCTTGGCGACGCCGTAGGTCGAGCCGCCGACGATGCCGGAGACGTGCGTGCCGTGGCCGTTGCAGTCGTTCGTGTTCCGGCCGTCTCCGATCGCGTCGAAGCCGATGAAGGCGCGGCCGCCGAACTGCGTGTGCGTCCGCCGGATGCCGGTGTCGATGATGTACGCGTTCACGCCCGCGCCGGTCGTCATGTACGTGTAGACGTGGTTCAGCGGCAGATCGCGCTGGCTGATCCGATCGAGCCCCCACGGCGGATTGTTCTGCGTCGTCATCGTCTCGACGATGGCGTCCTCTTCGACGAACGCGACGCGGCTGTCGGCGGCGAGCGCCTCGGCCTGCTGCTCGGTCATGAAGGCGGCGAAGCCGTTCAGCGCGTGATCGAATCGCCGCGTCACGGTGCCGGCCCACGACGGCATCAACTCCGCGACCTCACGATCGTTGAGCGCCTTGCCGCTCTCGCCAATCGTCACGTCACGATCGAGCACGACGATGTAGTGATTCGGCATCGCGCGGTGGCCGTGGCGGTGGAACTTCTCGTTCGAGGCCTGCTGCGCGCCGATCGGGGCCAGCGCCAGCACCACGAGAGCCGCCGCCAAGATCGCCGCAGCGAAAGATGGCTTCATCGATCCTCCTCGCGAACGCGCGCGCTCGCACTGAGGCCATCCTAGGCGCGGTCGATCGAGGGTCCAGCCCGACCGTTCGCAGGGAGTGTGAAGAAGAGGTGACCACTGCCAGGTGCGCGCGCGCGCGATCACGAACAACCGCAGAGCACGCGGAGCACGCAGGGCTACTTCGTCGGTGCGATTAATCGAGACGGCGATGCACGAGTTCATCGGCCGATCGACGACATTGTCAATTCCGCAAGAGAACGAGTCCGTTTTACGCGTTGCACGGCCTAGCCGCCCGTAATGTCATCGGCGTCACTGGAGAAGCTTCAACAATTGCATCGCGATCGCCGCCAGGCCGCCTCCAACGAGAACAACAGCCATAGCTCGGACTCGTTGAAGATGGCTGTAACCTTCCGTGAGAAGAAATTCTGTCACGACGACGGCCGCCACAGGCCCCACATGAGTCCTGGCGCTAGGTTCTCCCAATGAGCCGGCCAGAGCCCGAACGCGATGAACGTTGTGTATGCGACTATCGCGCCGCCGAACGAGCCGACAGCGGCACCGGCGATTGCGACCTGTGTGGTGTCCAACACTTGTTTCCTCAAGCGGCGCTCTCGATCACCACGCGTTTGATGTTCGCGCGCTGTCTGGCGTCGGTCGGTCGAGAGAACCGAATATTCCCAGAAGATCGCGAAGCCGCCCCACATCAGGCTGAACGGATCAGAAAACCATCGGTCGCTCGCAGGTAAACCCCTGTCGTGGCCGCCCGGACCCCAGCAGTCGCTCGCCGGAGGCGAGGTATGAGGCCAACACGTGTTCCAAATCACGATCGATCATGGACCGTCGTAGCCTTTGCACGTGCATTGAGCTACACCGGTCATGAACGAGAAGGACTCCACGTTTCCTGTTTCACGCTCGAGCACGCGGAATGACAGCTGATCCCTGAGGGACTCCGTGTTGCTCATGTGGGTCGCGACGTCGCGAAATGCGCTGCCCTGATCAACCATCCATAGGTTCGGTCCACTCAACTCGAAACGCGCAGAGTGAAGCGGCCGAAGGCCCAGATAGATCTTGGCTGGGTGATCGCTACGAAGAAGCACGTAGACGGAATAACTCTCGCGCCTGATTAGCAGCTCTTTTGGCGTGGACGGACGACAACTCGTGTCGAAATACGACCAACGGTAGCGCGAGAGAACCGTATAGATTTCTGGCTGATCGAGGGTGACAACCTGGCACGGAAAGAACCGCGATGGGAAACACGCCATCATGGCGATGGATAAACAGAGAACGCCGACGACTCGGATCAACGGCATGCGAACTACGTCGGTTTCGGTCGTGCGCTTGCTGACGCCGAGCGCGTTTCAAAATCTCCGAACGTAAGGCCGCGGTTCGTCGTTTTCGTGACGCGCGAATCCCGAATCCCGAATCCCGAATCCCGAATCCCAATCCCCAATCCCCAATCCCCAATCCCCAATCCCCGACGTCCGTGCGTCACCACACGCGGACGCGATCGGGCGGCGCGAGAAACAGCTTCTGGCCCGCTTTCACGTCGAACGCGCTGTACCACGCATCCAGATTCCGAACCGTGTCGGCGCGGTACTCGTCCGGTGCGTGACCGTTGGTCAGCAGCAGCTGCCGCGAAAGCGCCTCCCGGCGCTTGCTGCGCCACGTCTGGCCGTAGCTGATGAAGAAGCTGCGATCGTCGCCGCTCTGCGCGCCGCCTTCCTGCGCGCTCGACGCATGGTACGCGTCGTACGCCGCCGACAGCCCGGCGACGTCGGCGATGTTCTCGCTGAGCGTGAGCTGCCCGTTGACGTGCAGATCGGGAAACGGCGCGTACGCGCTGTACTCGGCGACGAGCTTCGCCGACGCCTCCTTGAAATGCGCCAGATCCTCGGGCGTCCACCAGTTCGTGAAGCGGCCGTCGGCGTCGAACTGGCTGCCCTGATCGTCGAAGCTGTGGCTGATCTCGTGGCCGATGATCACGCCGACGGCGCCGTAGCGGACCGCCGCGTTGGCCGCCGCGTCGTAGAACGGCGGCTCGAGAATCGCCGCCGGAAAGTTCAGCGCGTTCTGCACCGGCATGTTCAGCGCGTTCACGGTCTGCGGCGTGAGCCACCACTCGCCGCGGTCTGGCCGCTGCGCGAGCTTCGCGAGCTGCTGCTGGTAGTCGAACAGCTCGGCGCGGTCGGCGTTGCCGAACGCATCGCCGCGGACGATCGACAGCGTCGTGAAATCGCGCCAGCGATCCGGATAGCCGATGCCGACGCGCAGCGTCGCGAGCTTCGCCTTCGCGCTCGCCTTCGTCTTCGGCGCCATCCACGTCAGCCCGTCGAGGCGCCGATCGAACGCGGCCGAGATGTTCGCCACCATCTGCTGCAGCTGCGCCTTCGCCGACGCCGGGAAGAACTTCTGGACGTAGATCTTCCCGACCGCCTCGCCGAGCGCGTCGTTCGTCGCGTCCACCGCGCGCTTCCAGCGCTCCTGCCGCTCGGGCGTGCCCGACAACGTCTTGCCGTAGAACGCGAATGCCTCCTCGCCGAAGGCCTTCGGCAGGACCGCCGCGCGGCGATCGATCGCGTGGAACGTGAGGTACTCGCGCCACGCGTCGAGCGGCACGCTCTGCACGAGCGCGGCGATGCCGCGAACCGCCGCCGGATGCCAGACGATGATCGTCGGCGCCTGATCGAGATGAGCGGCGCGGAAGAGCGCGGTCCAGTCGACGCCGGGCGCGCGGCGCGCGAACGCTTCGCGCGGCCACGGGTTGTTCGCCTTCGCCACGTCCACCGACTCGGTGCGCGTCGCGTGCACGCCGGCGATGCGCCGCTCGAGATCGACGATGCGCGCCGCCTTCGCGTCGGCGTCCGCGATCGAGGCAAGCTTCAGCATCGCCGCGATGTGCGCGCGGTACGCGGAGCGATAGCCTTCCATCCGCTCGCCCGCCTCGACGTAGTAATCGCGATCGGGCATGCCGAGGCCGCCCTGCAGCACGAACGGCACGTTGCGCGACGAATCGTTCAAGTCCTGGGCGATCCAGATGCCGAACAGGTGGTCGGTCTGGAAGTTCGTGGCGTTCAGCGCATCGACGTCGGCGCGCAGCGTCGAGCCGACGTACGCGGCGAGCGCGCGACGTTCGCTGATCCCGTTGATCGCCGCGAGCGGCTCGCGCAGCGGCTCGAGCCCTTTCGCTTCGATGCCCGGCTCGTCGAGGAAGCTCGCATAGTAGTCGCCGATCTTCTGCTCGTCCGAGCCGGCCGCCGCGCTCCCCTTCGCCGACGCCTCGAGGAGCTCGTGCGTCCGGCGCTGCGCCTGATCGAACAGCTCCGCCCACACGCCGTAGCTCGCGCGGTCCGCGGGAATCTCCGTCTTTCGCAGCCATGCGCCGTTCGCGTAGCGGAAGAAATCGTCGCCCGGCGCCACCGACGTGTCCATGCTCGCGTGATCGACGTCGTGCGGCGCGGACGAGGCCGGGGACCTGGAACCGGAGCGCCGATCGCCGCCGCACGCGGCCGACAGCGTGATCGCCGCGACGAGTATCAGCCGATGAAGCGATGTCCTCACAATCACACACGATAGCGCGAAACCGCGCGCGGGAGGCGCTGGTCGCTCGGTCTCCTTCCTCCTCGTCGGCGCCATCGCCGGCGGCTTCGCCGGCCAGATCACTCGCTGGTATGTCTTCGGCGAGCCGCTCGGCTTCGTCTTCGCCGCCGCGGGCGCCGAGCTGTTGCTCCGCTCGTACCGCCGGCGCACGTTGGCGTCCGCATCGGCGAGGGTTCCTGCACCCGCGCCCGCGTCACCACGCGCGACGCGCGTCGTCGAGACGCCGTCCATCACGCCCGCCGGCTGGTCGCCCTTGCTCAGGGGAGTCGAAGCGTTCGCATGGGGTGTCGTATCCGCCTGCGTCTTCGCCGTGATGGCGGTCGTGGCGAACACGGCCGCGGAACGCGTCTACGTCCTCGGCGAGCCGCACGCGATGTCGCTGCTCATCTATGTGCCGGCGGGGCTCGTGATCGGCTTCGTTGTCGGCGTAGGCTCGTGCCTGAGGCAGCCGCGGCGGACCGTCCCGCAGACGCTCGCGTTCCTGGCCATCGCGGCCGTCGTATGGGGCGCGGTGATCATGGCGCTGGGCAGGTGGGACGCGTCGTACGAACACGGCCCGTTCTGAACGCTGCGGCCGCTGCCGCTCTCCGGCCGCGATTGGTCAACTCCTCTGTCGGCGCTCCTCCGGACCTGCTAGGATCCCCGTACTACTAAAGGAGGCCGCGGCATGCCTCGTCGCCTCGCGTCGCTCGCGATCAGCGTGCTCGTTGTCGGTTCGATCGGGGCGCTCCTGCGCGCGCAGGCGGGTTCGGCCGCGCCCGCGCAACCTGTCTCGTTCGCGCGAGACGTCGAGCCGATTCTCGAGCGCAGCTGCCGCTCGTGCCACGGCGAGGCGATGCAGATGGGCAAGCTCGATCTGCGCACGCGCGAGAGCGCGATGCGCGGCGGCGCGCACGGCCCCGTCGTGGTTCCTTCGTCCGCCGATCAAAGCCGCCTCTATCGCATGGTCGTCGGTCTCGAGCTGCCCGCGATGCCGCTTTCCGGATCGCTCACGCCGGACGACGTCGCGACGCTGAAGGCGTGGATCGATCAGGGTGCAGTGTGGGACGCCGTCGCCACCTTCGCGAAAGACATCCGACCGATCTTCGAAAGCAGCTGCTGGACGTGCCACGGCGACGCC
>QHWK01000233.1 GCA_003223775.1 Acidobacteriota bacterium | reverse complement strand
ATTCGCGCAGGCGGCCCAGAAAGCCATCGAGCTCGGCGGCGCGTACGACGGCCACGAGGTGCCGGAAGACGTCAACAACTTCACCAAGACCTCGGCGAAGGCGCTCGTTGGCCAGGGACTGATGGCCGTGGCGAAGGACTCGTACCCCCGCGACGGTCAGTCACAGTCCTACGTCGTCGGCTTCGCGGAGGTGGAGGTCGACACGGAAACCGGTGCAGTGAAAGTGATCGACTACGCCGCGGTGGCCGACGTGGGCATCGTGCTCAATCCGCGCAGCCTGAGCGGCCAGATCTTCGGCGGCTCGATGCTCGGTCTCGGCCACGCCCTGACGCAGCGGTGGGCGTACGATCAGCACTACGGCATCGCGCTCGCGCGGCGCTTCCATCACAACCGTCCGCCGACGATCCTCGACGCGCCGATGCATTTCGCCGGCGACGCCGTCGGGGATGCCGATCCGGAAACGCCGACCGGCATTCGCGGCATCGGCGAGCCTCCGGTCGGCGCGGCGTACGGCGCGATCATGAACGCGATCGCCGACGCGGTTGGCGACGAGATCTTCAAGCGCTCTCCCGTGACGGCGGACGTCATCCTCACGTCGCTGGAGAACGGCGGCAAACGGACACACGAAGCGCTTACGGCGCACATTTAGGAATGGTGAGATTGCTGATTGCAGATTGCTGATTGCTTCATTGATTACTGATTGAATGGATTCAATGAAGCAATCAATGAAGCAATCAGAAATCTGAAATCAGCAATTTGAGAGGGCAACGATATGGCGGTCATTCGCGACATCATCCCGGCGTTCGAGATCTTTCAGCCGGCGAGCATCGACGATGCGGTGCGGCTGATCGACAAGTACCGCGGCGACTACTGGGTGCTGGCCGGCGGACTCGACAGCATGGACTGGCTGAAGGATCGGCTGCGCCGCCCGCGCTACGTGATCGATCTCACTCAGATCAAAGAGCTCGTCGGGATCAAAGACACCGGCGGCGGCCTCGAGATCGGCGCGATGACGCCGCTCACGCAGGTCGTCCACCATCCGGTCGTCCGCGACAAGTTCGGGCTGCTCGCCGAAGCGGCGGAGCTGGTCGCCTCGCCGCAGATTCGCAATCAGGGAACGATCGGCGGCAACGTGTCGCAGGACACGCGCTGCTGGTACTACCGCGGCACACGGCGCCGGCGCTGGTGGCGCTCGACGCGCAGATGGTGATCCGCGGGCCGAAGGGCGAGCGGGTGGTGAACGCGGAGGACTACTGGATCGGGCCGGGCGTGGACATCACGCGGATGAACGTGCTGGCGCCGAACGAGCTGCTGGTGGCGATCCGGATTCCGGCGACGATGGCGGGCGCGCAGTTCTACTTCGAGAAGGTGCGCGACCGGCAGGTGTGGGACTTCCCGCTGGTGAACGTGGCGTCGGCAATCAAGCCGAACGGCGCCACTATCGGCGAGGCGCGCGTGGTGGTGAACGCGGTGGCGGCGACGCCGCGGCGGCTGAAGAACGTGGAAGCGTTCGTCGCGGGAAGCCGCGGACCGACGAGACGGCCAAGGCGGCGGGCGAGATGGCCGTGCAGGGCGCGCAGACGCTCCGGCACAACGGGTACAAAGTGCCGTTGATGCGGAATCTGGTGGCGCGCGCGCTGCGAGGGCAGACCGCGGCGCCGCGCACGACGTAGCGCGCGCGGTGCAATTAAGAATTAAGAATTAGGAATTAAGAATTCGCGATGGGCGTGACAACGCATTCTTAATTCTTAATTCCTCTAATTCTTAATTGCCCGAGCCGCCGCACGTCGCGCTGCGCAGCGTGCGCAGCACGGCGAGTCCAGCCGGAGCATCCCTTTCCACATCCATGCTGTTGGCTTCGAGGCTGATTCGGCCGCGATAGCCGATGGCTCTCAGGTTATCGAAGAACGGCCTGTAGCCCGGACACTCCGACACGTCGCGCGGAAACGATCGCCCCTGCACGGGATTCGAGAAGTGACAGTGCACGAGGTGATCTTTGATCCGCCGCACGATCGTCGGGCTCTCCCCTTCCACCGTGAGATGAAAGAAGTCGACGATCACCCGTACCTTGGGGTGGTCGGCGTCGAGCGCGAGGCGATGCGCCTCCGCCGACGTGTTGACGACGTTCGACTCCGCTTTGCGGAGTGCCTCGATCCCGATCACCATCCCGTGCTTCCGGCGCTCGATCTCGTCGCCGGCCGCGCGCAGGAAATCGCGTAGCTGCGTCCACGCCCGCGCGCGCGGAAAGCCCTCGGGGATCCGCCGCGCGCCGCCGCTGCCGAACACGACGATCCTGGCCTGGAGCTGCTCCGCGCGCGCGAGCGCCGCGGCGACGTACGCGTCGAGGCGCGACCGATCGACGTCGGGCCCGACAATCTTGAGATCCGCGGGAACGAACGAATTCATGGCCTCGACGTGCACGCGGCTCCGGGCGGCGCGGCTGCGCGCCGCCTCGAATTCCGCGTCGCCGAGCGCCATCACCCTGGCGACCGACGGCTCGCAGTAGTCGAACCCCCAGCGCTCCAGCAGATCGAGGCTCGCGAGCGGATCGAAGCCTCCGATTTGCGTGACGCCGTAGCGCGGATTGAAATCGGTGCACGCCGCGCGGCGGGCGCCGGGCGCGACGGCGGCGCCGAGGCCGAGCGCCAGGAACTCCCGGCGGTTCACGCGACGCCCACCTGCCGCGCGATCTGGTGAAAGCGGCGGTCTTCGCGCAGCGGATCGAAGCGCGGATCGACCTTCATGTGGATCAGATCGAACGCGCGCTCGTCGGACGCCTTCGCGAGCCACACGAAGCCGAGATCCAGATCGCCGAGCGCGGCGTGGATCCACGCGAACTCCATCGGCGAGACGTAGCCGCGCTTCGCGTTCGCCTCGAGCGTGCGCAGGACGTCCATCGCCATCTTCTTCCGTCCGGCGAGCGCGAGCGTCCGGCCGAGCGCGCCGTGCATTCGCGACGCGCGCGGCGCGAGCTGAATCGCGCGCTGGAACGCCGCGATCGACTCGTCGAACTCGCGGCGGTGCTCCTGGATCACGCCGAGGATCCAGTACGCCGGCGCGAAGTGCGGGTTCAGCTCGATTGTGTGATCGCAGTGCTCGAGCGCCGTGTCGAAGTCGCGGCGGTAGAAGTGCACCACGGCGAGATCGCGCGCGACGATCGACGAGACCGGGTCGATCGACTGCGCGATCCGCAGCTCGCCGAGCGCCTCGTCGAGGCGGCCGAGCGGCATCAGGCACGACGTCGCGTACCAGTGGTGCGCCGTCGCGTAGCGCGGGTCGAGCGCGATCGCGCGCTGGAACTCGCGCTCGGCGCCGCTCCAGTCCCACTCCTGCGTCGACTTCACGTGCGCCAGCGAAGTGTGTGCTTCCGCGGAATTGCCGTCGAGCATGACCGCCGACGCCGCGCAGGACGCCGCCTTCGTCCACGCTTCGGCGGGGCCGAGCATGCCGTAGTGGTTGAGCAGGCCGTACGCGTCGGCGAGGCCGCTGTGCGCCGGCGCGTTCTGCGCGTCCTCGGCGAGTGTCTTCTCGAAGAAGTCCACCGCCTTGCGGAGCCCTTCCTCGGTCCGCTGGTTCAGATGGTAGCGCCCCTGCAGGTACAGGTTGCGCGCCGTCATGTTCTCGGTCGTCCGCCGCGGCGCGGCGCCGTGCGCGCCCGGATCCGCCTCGAGCCGGCGGACGATCGCAGCCGCCATCCGCTCCTGTCCGCCGAACGCATCGGCGACGGCGGCGTCCACCGACTCCGACCACAGATAGCAGCCGGTCGCGCCGTCGACGAGCTGCGCCGTCAGCCGCAGCGCGTCGCCGGACCGCCGGACGCTGCCGCTGATGATCATCGCGGCGTCGGTCACGGCGTCGGCCGCGCCGGCTGCGTGTCGCGGCTCGTCGGACGCGAGGACGCGCAGCGCCGGCAGCCGCGTCAGACGATGGACGATCTCTTCGCGGACGCCGCGGCAGAAATAGTCGAGGTCGCGCGAGCCCGTATGATCCGAAAACGGCAGCACGGCGACGGTGTTCCGATCGAGGGGCGCCGCGCCGGCCGCGCGCTTCGGCGGCGGCGGCGCTTCGCGCCGCGTGAACACCGGCGCGTAGCCGCCCTTCGGCAGGTCGACGATCAGCGCGTCCGCGCGTCCCTCCTCGCGGTAATACTGCGCGAGCTTCGCGCGCAGCCGCCGCGCCTGCACGCGGACGATCGGATCGGTCCGCGGATCGAACGACTCTTCTTTCCCGAACACCTGCACGCCGACGACGTATTCCTTCAGCTCGTTTCGGTGTCCTGCGATCGCTTCCGATACGATGAACGAGAGAAAGCGCTTGAGGCGGTCGCCCTGATGAAACGCGCGGCTGGCGAGGATACGGGCGAGGTGCTCGCGAACGACCGCGGGCTCGTCGACCTTCGGCGCGGCCGCCGCGCCCTCCGCCTGTCGAAGGGGCCCGGCCTGAGCTTGCGGAAGCGCCATCGCGCGTATGTTACTGCGCCTCGACGCGGCGGCGGGATGCGCGGCGCGCGCCGATCGAGGGCCGGCGCGGCGGGCTACGCGGTCTGCCGGCAGCCGGTTTCGCGCGTGATCGCGATGAGCAGGCACGAGAGGATCGACCAGGCGACGATCATCGCGAACGCCGCGGTGTACGCGTCGACGCTGTACAGCCGCGCGCCGTTCGCGATCGCGCCGCTCCATCGGCGATCGAGCCCCCAGCCGATCGCCGGCTGCAGCAGCGTCGGCCCGAGCATGTTGCCGACGTTCACCGCGCCCGAGATCGTGCCGAGGAACCGGACCGGCACCGATTCCTTCGCGAACGCGAAGGCGACGACGACGGCGCCGCACGCGAAGCTCGTGAGCGCGGCGACGACGACGAACGCGGCGAGCGGCAGCGGCGCGTAGAAGAGGAGCGACCAGCCGGCCGCTGCCGCCAGCGCGCCGCCGAGATAGATCGGCTTGCGCCTGCCGATGCGATCGGAAAAGTACCCCGCAAGCGGGCTCGCCGCTGCCCAGCACACAATCATCACGGAGCAGACCGCGGCGGCTTCGGTGGCCGCGAGCGAGAAGCGCTGCCGCAGGTACGGCGGCCCCCACAGGCCGGTGAACGAGAGCATCGCGCCGACCAGGCCGCCCTGCGCGAAAAAGATCGGCCACGTGTTGCGGTAGGTGAAGATCCGCGGCAGCTCGCGCAGGATCCCGCCGAGCGTCGGCTGGTTCGCGCGCTGCAGTTCGGCCGGCGCGCAGCTCGCGTAGCCGACGTCCGCGGGATCGTCGGCGACGACGGCCCAGGCCGCCGCGCCGATCGCGAGCACGCAGCCCGCCGAACCGAGCGCGACGGCGCGCCAGCCGTACGCTTCGACGAGCAGCCGCAGCGGCACCTGCGCGAACAACGCGCCGATGTTGCCCATCATCAGACCGAGCCCGGAGAGCATCGCGAAGCGGCTGCGCGGGAACCAGTGCGTCGCGAGCTTGAGCGTCACGACCCAGCCGACGGCGGTCGACGCGCCGACGATCGCGCGTCCCGTCGACGCGAGCGCGTAGCTGCTCGTCGCGCCGAAGATCAGCATGCCCGCGGCGGCGGCGATCGATCCGCCGACGAGCAGCCGCCGCGCGCCCCACGAGTCGACGAGCACCCCCGTGGGGATCTGCATCAGGATGTAGGCGTAGAAGTAGAAGGCGGAGAACTGTCCGAGCTGGCTCGCCGCGATCCCGAAGTCGCGCATCAGCTCGGCCGTCATCACGGCAGGCGACGTGCGGAGATAGAACGCCGCGAGATAGAACGTCGCCGCGACGATCCATACCGCCCACGCTCGGGAATTCGGAATGTGGAGCGCGGAATCTGGAATACGGGACGACGAATCCTTAATTCCAAATTCCAAATTCTTAATTGCGGCGTGCGGCGCCACTATTCGCCCTTGCGATAGATGTCGTTTATGTCCCAGTGCCCGGGCGTCGGCGTCGGCGCGTTCTCCATCGGCACCTGAATCACCGTCGGCAGCTCCGACGCCAGCGCTTCGCGCAGCGCCGGGCCGAGCGCCGCCGCCGACTCGACGTTCACGCCGCGCGCGCCGCACGCGCGCGCCATCGCCGCGTAGTCCACGCGGTACGGCTCGCCGCGCCGCTCGAACATGCAGCCGAAGCTCGAGCCGTAGTGCATCGAC
>QHWK01000215.1 GCA_003223775.1 Acidobacteriota bacterium | reverse complement strand
CGTACCGACGGTGAGAAACACGATCGACGAGCGCCGGACGGCGGCGGCCGCGTCGGTCGCGAACGACAGACGGCGCGCGGCGACGTTCTTGGTCAGCAGCTCGAGCAGCCCCGGTTCGTAGAACGGCAGCGCGCCCGCTTCGAGCGAGGCGACGCGCTCGACGTCCTGATCGACGCAGACGACGTCGTGGCCGAAGTCGGCGAGGCACGTGCCGGTGACGAGCCCGACGTATCCAGTTCCGATGACGGTGACGTTCATGTCCCAGTGAATGACGGCCGCGCGGCCGCTACCAGAGGTACGGCAGCGGCGCCGATTCGGTTTCGGCGACGACGCCGTTCCCCTGACGCTCGAGCAGCGCGAGCATCGTCGAGAACTTGAAGTCGCGGATCAGCGTGCGAAGCCGTGCTTCGGTTTGCGAGAGGTTGAAGTAGTGCCGGAAGCGGCCGAGCGTCGACGTGCGCAGCCGCGGCTGATCCGGATCGATTTCCCACGGGTGGAGATAGAAGATCGCCGGCAGCCCCTCGACTTCGTTCAGCCGGCTGATGCCCCACCGCGTCCACTGGTACGGCAGGATGCGGAAGTAGCCGCCGCCGCCAATCGGAAAGTTCAGCGGGCCCCAGCGCACCGTCGATCCGGGCGCCTCGACGAGCGCGGCGTCCGGCTTCGGCCGGTACGGATGGCGCGGCGAGATCGGGATGCCGTAGCGATCGTGATGGATCGGAAAGATGCTCGCGTCGTAGCGGAAGCCTTCGTCGATGAGCACGTCGAGCGCCCAGAGCGACCGCGGCGTCACCGAGTAGCTCGGCGCACGGTAGCCGTACACGGGCGCGGCCACCGCCGACTGCAGAATGTCGCGCGCGCGGCGGATGTCCTCGCGGAACGCGCGCGGCGTCAGATCGTAGACGAGCCGATGGCCGTAGCCGTGCGACGCGATCTCGTGGCCCTGCGCGGCAATCGCGCGCACGAGCCGCGGAAAGCGCTCGGCGACCCATCCGAGCACGAAGAACGTCGCCTGGATCCCCGACTCGCCGAAGATCTCGAGCAGCCGCTCGGTGTTGCGCGACACGCGGCTTTCCATCGTGTCCCAGCCGTGGCGCGGGACGAGTCCGTCGAACACGCTGACGTGGAAGTAGTCCTCCACGTCGACGGTCATCGCGTTCACGACGAGCCTCCCCCCGGCGGATCTCCGCACGCTATTGGCCCCGCCGCAGCAGCACCGTCTTGATCGTCTCGAACATGACGAAGACGTCGAGGCCGACCGACATGTTCTTGATGTAGAAGAGGTCGTACTGGAGCTTCTCGATCGCGTCCTCGACGCTCGCGCCGTAGGTGTAGCGCACCTGTGCCCAGCCGGTCAGGCCCGGCTTGACGACGTGGCGGAGCCCGTAGAACGGAATCTGCTGCGCGAGCGATTGCACGAACTCCGGCCGCTCGGGCCGCGGGCCGACCAGCGTCATGTTGCCGGCGAGGATGTTCCAGAACTGCGGCAGCTCGTCGAGCCGCGTGCGCCGCATGATGCGTCCGAGCGGCGTGATGCGCGCGTCGGATCCGCCGCCCGACCACACCGGACCCGTATCGCGCTCGGCGTCGGCCCGCATCGATCGCAGCTTGCGCACGGTGAAGATCCGGCCGTCGCGGCCGACGCGCCGCTGCGAGTAGAACGCGGGGCCCGGCGACGTCAGCCTCACCGCCGCCGCGAGGGCGAACATGATCGGCGTCGTCAGCACCAGGCCGACCGCGCCCGCGGCGATGTCCACCGCGCGCTTCAGCGCGAGCAGCCGCCGCGTCTTCTTGAAGCCCGCGGAGAAGATCAGCCAGCTCGGGCGCAGGTTCTCGACGGCGATCTTTCCCGTGTACTCCTCGTAGACCGACGCGAAGTGGTCGAACCGCACGCCGTCGAGCTTCATGTCGAGCAGCTTGTCCATCGGCAGCTTGCCGCGCGCATCCACGAGGCTGACGACCACGCGGTCGACGCCGCGCGCGCGGACGAGCGCGGGGATGTCTTCGACGGTGCCGAGGAAGTCGAGCTGCCCCATCGCGCCGCCGTCGTTCGCGTCGGGATCCACGTAGCCGACGATGCGCACGCCCGCCTCGGTGCGCTCGTGGAGCTCGCGCGCGAGCGCGAGGGCGCTCGCGTTCTTGCCGACGAGGAGCAGCCGCTCGCGCGGACCGACCTGCACCGTCACCCATCCGAAGACGAATCGCCACGCGACGACGGCGCCGACGGCGAGCGCGGCGGCCGGCGCGAGGACGCCGCGATCCACCGTGAGCTGCGGGAACAGCGTGTAGACCGCGGCGAGGATCAGCAGCGTGACGCCGAGCGCCTGCAGCGTGCGAATCAGCAGCTCCGCGCGGTTCCGCGCGACGTGCGGGTTGTCGTAGAGGTCGCCGTAGTACAGGCAGACCTGGCAGATCGACGTGATCACCAGCGCCTTCGGCAGCATGTCGGCGAGCACCGCCGGCCACGCGTGGCCGCCGACGCGGAAGTACACGCTCGCGGCGACCGCGCCGATGATGAGCGCCGTCTCCGACACGATCAGCGTCGTCGAGCGCCAGTTCGCCGTCTGGATGAGACCTTTGGCCATCGTTGCCTACTTTGTCGAAGGCGCGCCGTAGTACCCCGCGCCGTAATACTCGTAGTACCCGCCGGCGTTGCGATCGTGCTTGAAGTCGATCGCGTTCATCACCACGCCGAGAATTCGCTGGTGCGTGATGATCTCGACGGCGCGCTTCACCAGCGGGAACGGCGCCTTGCCGGACCTGATCACGAGCAGCACGCCGTCGACGAGCGTCGCGAGCAGGCTCGCGTCGGGCAGCAGGCCGACCGGCGGCGAATCGACGAGCACCCAGTCGAAATGGCTCGCCGCCTGCGCGAGCACGCGCTTCATGCGATCCGATGTCAGCCCGCTCATCGGATCCGATTCGGGGCGGCCCGCCGGCAGCACGAACAGCGAGTCCGACACGCGCGTGAGGACGATCTGCCGATCCTCGTCGGCGGTCAGCGCCTCGGTGAGGCCGCCGACCGGCGGCAGCCCGAAGATGCGCTGCACCGTCGGGCGCCGCAGATCGACGTCGATGAGCAGCACGCGCTTCCGGTACGAGTCGCTCAGCGTGAGCGCGAGGTTCACCGACGTCAGGCTCTTGCCTTCGCCGGGCATCGCGCTCGACGTCATGATCACTTTCAGCCCGCGCTCCATCTGCGCGTGGTGCAGGATCGCGGCGAGCTTGCGGTACTGCTCCATCGCAGACGGCAGGAATCCGTCGGTGCCGACGAGTTTGCCCGCGGTTTCCGGATCCGATCGCCACAGCGTCAATTGATCGGCGGACGCCGGCACGGCGATCAGCGACGACCCGGTCGGCGCCGCGTGCACGATCGGTTTCTCGATTGACGCCTCGCGCGACCACGCGGGCGCGCGCTTCGCCCCCGCGGGGCGCGGCGCGGCACTTGCGGCCGGAGCGTTGGATGCTGAGGCGGCAACGGGACGCGCCGGCGCGATCGGCGGCTTCGGCACCGCGGCAGGCGCTGCCGGCGCGGTCGGCTTCGCGGCCGGAGGTACGGCGACGTGCACAGCAGGCGCAACGCGCGCGACTGGTGCCGCAGCCGCAGCCGGCACGGGCGCAGCAGCCGCGAGTGCGACGGGCGCAGCCGGCGCGGGCGCAGCGGCCACGGGTGCGACGGGCGCGATCGGGACGACAACGGGGGCGAGGACGACGGGCGCCGCCGGTGCGACGACGACCGGCGCAGGCGAGGCCGCGCGCGCGACGGGCCCAACCGGCGCGACGCTCGGCGCGGCCGCATCCTGTGCGGGCTCCGACTCCGGCGTCGCGAGCGCCGTCGCGGCGGCGGACGCCGCGAGCTGATTCTGCCGATTGGCGCGCAGCAGCGCGTCTGCCAGTCGTGTCATGAGAAATCCCAGGGGGACGACGCCGCCGGCACGCGAGCGGCCGCCCCGAGGCCCGCCACGAGCTGCGCTTGATCCTCGAAATCGAAGTCGCCGCAGACTTCGACGACGACCTCCTCATCGACGGGACGCCGATCGAGCGCGAAGCCGCTCACCAGCGCGTTGTCGCAGATGACGCTGATCGTCCGCGGAATGCCGCCGGATCGCCGGTGGACGGTGACAATCGCCTCGCTCGTGAAAATCCGCTCGGCGTCGCCGCCGGCGACGCGCACGCGCGCGGCGATGTACGCCGAGGTTTCTTCCATCGTCAGCGGCGACAGCGAGCAGCGCAGGCCGATGCGCTGCTTCAACTGCCGCAGCGACGGCTGATTGAGGCGCGCCGCGAGCTCGGGCTGGCCGACCAGGATGATCGACAGCAGCTTCTCGGACGCCGACTCGATGTTGGCGAGCAGCCGGATTTCCTCGAGGAGCTCGTCGGAGAGCGACTGCGCTTCGTCGATGACGAGCGCCGCCAGCATGCCCGCCGCGTGCCGCTGCACGAGCGCGTCGGTCAGCTCGGTGAGGCAGCGTGTCTTCGACGTCGCCGCGTCGGCCGAGAGCGCGAAGCCGGCGGCGAGGAACTCGGTGAACTCCAGGCGCGAGAGCAGCGGGTTGTTGAGATACACGGCGCGGCTGTGCTGCGCGCTCTGCGACTGCAGCGCCGCGTGCACGATCGTCGTCTTGCCGGTGCCCGCTTCGCCGATGAGGAGCGAGATCCCGGTGCGGCCCGCGAGACCGTATTCGAGCGTCGACAGCGCTTCGCGATGACGCGCGGTCATCAGCAGAAAGCGCGGGTTCGGCGTCAGCTCGAACGGCCGCTCGCGCAGTCCGTAGAAGGCTTCGTACATCAGCGCAGTCCCTTCAGGACGCCGAGGCGCCAGAGCGTCGCCGCCGCGATGCCGATCGTCGCGAGGACGGAGAACGCCAGCGACGCGATCCGAATCTGGCGCTGCCGCCGCCGGTCGAGGACGCCGGTGACGATCGGAATCGCGGCCAGCACCGGCAGCGTCAGCGTGCGCAGGATCTCGTCCTCGCTGCGCAGCGTCATGTCGCGGTATTCGAGGAAGCCGATCAACGCGGCGGCGAGCGCGAGGCCGAACGCGGCGCCGAACGCCGTGATGCGGACGCGATCCGGGCTCGACGGCCGCTGCGGCAGCCGCGCGGGATCGAGGATCTTGAACTGCTCGCTCACCTGCTGCCGCTCGAGGTTCGCGGAGATCTTCGAGTCTTCCTTCTTCGCGAGCAGGCTCGAGTACGTCTTCTGGAGCGTCTCGTAGTCGCGCATCAAGTCGGTCTGCTCCGATTCGTGCCCGGGGACCGCCTCGACGCGCTTCTGATACTCGGCGACCTGCTGGCGCAGGCGCACCGCGTCGGCTTCCTTCGACGCAATCTGGCGATTGAGCTTCTCGACCTCCGCCTGGAACTGCCGCGCCCGGCCCTGGCGGATCAGCTCCGCCGTCGTCACCGGCTTGGCATTCGGCGCCTGCCCGTTCGGCGCCGCGGACGCCTCCTGCTGCACCTTGAACTCGAGCTCCGTGATCACCCGCTTCTTCGCGACGACGTCGGGATGCCCCGGCTTGAGCCGCGTGAGCATCGCGCCGAGATCGTTGCGCGCCTTCTCGAGCTGATCGACGGTGCGCCCCTCGCCGAAGCTGTTCGGATCGGACGAGGACGGCTCGAGCGGCGCGGGCACCGGCGCGTCGCTCGCGAGCGCGTCGGAGATCGACTTCTCGAGCAGGAGCAGGCGATCCCGATCGCGGTTGATCGACTCGTTCAGGGTCAGAATCTGGCTCTGCGCGCCCTGAATCACCTGCAGGTTCGTCTGCAGCTGCGACGGCAGCTCGCCGGAGTTCCGGCGCCGGAACTCCTCGAGCTTCTTCTCGTGCTCGACGAGCCGCCGGCGCGCGTCCTCGAGCTGCGACTCGAGAAACGCGTTCGTCCCCTCGGCCATCACCGTCCGGTCGCGCGTGTTCTCGTCGATGAACATCGACGCGAGGCGATCGGTGACGATCATCGCGGTGCGCGGATCGCGCGCCGTGAACGCGATTCGGAACGCGTCGTCCTTCACCGTCTCGACGAGGACGTCGGAGCGCATCTCCTCGACGACGGCCTCCATCGGCTTCACCTTGCGGCGGTCGGGATAGAGGTTGAACTCGTTGATGATCTTCTCGAGGCGCGTGCGGCTGAGAATCTCCTGGCTGATCGAGCGGAGGCGATCCTCGATGCGCATGGTGACCGTCGAGCGGACGTAGCTCTCCGGGATCCGCTGCGGGATGACCAGGACCGACGTCTCGGACTTGTACTCGTTCGGCATCCGCTTGGAGATGCCGTACGCCGCGGCGCCGAACGCGAGGAGCGACGCGAGCAGCAGCCACTTGCGCTGCCACAGGATCCCGAACATCTCCTCCGGCGTGTACTTCCGTCCCGGCAACATATCAGCGCTCCATCACCGAACGATCGGCGCCCACAGCGTCAACCCCACGCGGGCGCCCTGGCGATCGACCGACGGCATCAGCTGCGCGGGCAGGCCGGCGTCGCTCGCGAACCGGTATCGATAGAAGAAATGCTCGCCGTACAACGCGAGGCGGCGCGAGATGGCGATCTCGATCCGCGACGTGGCGGTGTACGCATCGTACGGGTTGACGTCGGCGCCGAAGCCGACGACGCCGTGCGAGTAGTTCGGCTGCAGCCGCACGTTCACGCGGCGTCCGACGTAGCCGCCGAGCATGGCGCCCACCGTGTCCGAGAAGAACGGCCGCGTCGCGCCGTCGGGCACCTGCAGGCCGCGATCGTAGGTGAGCATCGCCGTCCATGTCGGCGACAGGCGGCGCATCAGACGGCCGGATCCGGTCACGCGGAAGTGCTGGCCGTCCTCGGCGGACACGATCGTCGATCCGGTCGTGAACGAGATCGACGTGCGGACCGACGGGGCGAACGTCTTGCCGTAATTGAGCCCGACGTCGAGATCGTTGTTGCGGATCGGCCGCGCGGCGGGGCCGCCGCCGGTCGTCGCCAGGCCGTACCCGTAGCCCATCTTCAGCGCGACGTCCTTCGCGATCCGGTGCGTGAACTGCACGCCGGCGCGCTGGGTGTCGGTATCGGCGCCCTCGAAGATCTGCCGGTAGCGCACGCCGTAGTTCAGCGCGAGCATCGTCTCGGGCGCGAAGTTGTGCGTGACGCCGACAAACGATCCGTACTGCATCGCGTGCTGCTTCGAGACCGACGCATCCTCGGAGACCGGCGGCATGTCGGCCGAGGACAGGCCCTGCCCGGTCGGACCCAGCACGACGTCGTAGTACGGCGAGTAGCTGGCGGTCGAGGAGAGCTGCAGACGCCAGTCGAGCGCCGGCTGCAGGTCGATCGAGAACGCGCCGCTGTGGCGCGTCGTCACGACCTCGTGCAGATCGGAGTAGTAGCGCGCCGACGACGACAGGTTCAGCGAGATGAGATTGCGGCGCGGCTTGCTCGTGTAGGCCAGCGAGACGTTCGCGCCGGTGTACCAGCGGTTCGCCTGCAGCGTCGGATCGAGGACGTCGGTGTCGTTCGACAGAAACGAGTTGTCGTCGACCGCGTCGTAGATCGAGCAGCTCAGATACAGGCGGCGGGGACGATTGAGCTCCGCTTCGGTCGGGCCGAAGAGCGCCGGAAACGGGCGCGGCTTCCGCGCCGTGGTCTGCTGCGCCGATGAGCCGCGCGCCGACAGCAGCACGAGGAGCAGGGCTCCAGCGAAGACGCGCGCGAGGGCGATGAATCGGGACACCGGACGAGGCTCACGGGACGACGACAACGTCGCCTGGTTTCAGCTCGATGTTCTGGCGCAGATTCCGCTTCTTGAGAACATCCTGGTAATTGAAGGCGTACACGCTCGGCTTGCCGTTCTCGGTCCGCATCACCGAGATGTCCTTGCCGTCGGCGAACTCGCGCAGGCCGCCGGCCGTCGCAATCAGCTGCAGCACTGTCGTCGAGCCGTTGAGCGGATACGGCCCCGCCTTCTCGACCTGCCCGGTGATGAAGACCTTGCGGCTCTTGATCTCCTTCACGATGACGGTGGGGTTCGGATCTTCGACGTATTTCTGCGCCGCCACCTGGATCGCGTCGCGCAGCTGGTCGGGCGTCAGGCCGGCCGCCTGCATGTCGTTCAGCAGCGGCAGCGTCACCTTGCCGTCCGGGCGCACGGTCACGTCGGGCGCCGAGAGATCCTTGTCGCGCCAGAAGAGGATCGACAGCACGTCGTCGGCGCCGATCACGTAGTCGGCGGCGACGGCCGACGGGCGCGCGGGGACGGCCGCCACGGCGGCCGCGGCCGGCGTCCGGCGCTCCTGCGGCGCCGTGGCCTGCGCGGCGACGGTCGCTTCTACGCCGACGGCGAGGATCAACCCGGCGGCCGCTGCGGCGCGCCGGCTCCACACGGTCTTGCGCCGCGCGGCGTCCTGTCGCTTCGATGTGGACATCATCGGAATTCCTTGAACGACGGCTGGCAGTGATGCTTGCGCAGGAAGTTGAGGAAGCGCTTGTAGTCCTCCCCTTCCATGTTGAACATGCGGGCGACGATCTTGTAGTTGCCGCGCGCGTCCTGCAGCCCGCGCCGGACGACGTCGCGCACCGCCGACCGCGTGATCTCGCGCTGCATGAACAGCGGGTACACCGTCGTCCAGAACGACTGCCGCTCGTTGGTGATGCGCTCGTAGAGATCGTCGGCGACCGTGCGGCGCCGCTCGCGCTGCGGCGGGACGCCGGTCTTCTGCGCCGCGCGCACTTCGTGCGGCACCTCCTCGGCGCCGATCACTTCGCCGCGCGCGCGCACGACCATGCGCTCGATGACGTTCTGCAGCTCGCGCACGTTGCCCGGCCAGTGGTAGTTGGAGAGCAGATCGATCGCGTCGCGCGCGATCGTGCGCGCACCGCCCGCCTCGGCGCGGCCGCTCAGGCGCCCCATGAAGTGCTCGGCCAGCGCCGGGATGTCCTCGCGCCGCTCGCGCAGCGCCGGCACCATCAGGTGAATCACGTTCAGGCGATAGAACAGATCCTCGCGGAACTGCCCCTGCGCGATCATCTGCCGCAGATCGCGGTTCGTCGCCGCGACGGTCCGCACGTCGACGCGGCTGCCCGTGCGATCGGCGCCTACCTTCTGAATCTCGCCCGTCTCCAGGAACCGCAGCAGCAGCCCCTGCATGCGCAGCGTCATCTCGCCGATTTCGTCGAGGAAGATCGTCCCTTCATCGGCGACCTCGAGCTTGCCCGGCTTGTCGCGGTACGCGCCGGTGAAGCTGCCGCGCACGTGGCCGAACAACTCCGACTCGAGGAGCGTCTCGGGCAGGCCCGCGCAGTTCACCGCGACGAACGGACGTCCGAAGCGGTTGCCGAGCGCGTACACCTGGCGCGCGACGACCTCCTTGCCCGTGCCGCTCTCGCCGGTGATTAGAACTTTCGCGTCGGTTCGAGCGACACGATCGATCTCCTGACGGAGATCGGCCATCGGCGCACTCGTACCTATGAGTTGGGCAGTCCCATCAAAGCGCATGTTCGTCCCGTCTTGTTAGCCGGTGAAAGTGGAGTCGGCAGCGCAAAGTGCAAGCAGGCTGCCACGGCTGAGCAGAACTTGTTCAACGGCGCGCGAACGTGAAATGCGGCGGCCAGATCGTGAGATCTGCGTAAAGATGCAGTGCACTCGCGCGGCCCGCGGGGATCACGGCACGCGCCGCGGCGCTGTACATCGCGGACAAAAGTCTGCTTAATCCGGACTTTCTCGCTGGAGGCAGAGTCTTGCGCGAAACGGGGTAAGGACGCCCTTCGCGTCTGTGGATTTGGCTCATTATGAGGCAACGTGTGCCAACAGCAGACAAAGACGCCTAAAGTTACGGATTTCCGCGCCTTTTCCGGCATGCGCCACAGTTCCGGTTTTTGATCGCGTTCCATACTTGAACACGCCGCCGTTTTGAGGACGAATCCAGTGTTCGCCCTAACCGATTCACTCACTGGACCTTAGTAGTTGTTCTGCAAAGACGGCTGAGGTTGGCTGCGGCCTTGCTCTAAGTAACGCGCCGCACTCTTCAACAGAACGATTGACGCTGGCGCGCGCGGGCGCCGACCCGAGGACTGCCAACGATGGCGATGCAACGGCTGGTGATTGTCAGGCGAAATGAATTTGCGACCTTCGCGCGACTGGCGCAGACGTTCGCCAACGAGCCGAACGTGCGGCTCGTGTGGGATCGCCGGATCCGTGATCGACGTCAGAGCAGCGAGCCGCCGGCGGGCGAGCGGCGCCGCCGCGATCGCCGCGCGAACCCGACCACGACTTGGGGCCCCGACGACTATTTGCTGCTGACGATCGCGCAGCCGGAATCGACGGCGCCCGGCGACGCCGGCGATCCCACGACGGAGCAGCGCACCGCGATCACCGAGGAGCTGCGCCGCGACGTGGAAGCGGCGGCCGCGTCCGACCTGAGCGTCCTCATCAGCGGCGGCGAGCCCGTCACGCGCAAGACGCTCGCGCACCGCATCCATCGTCAGAGCTGCAATGGGGACGGACGCTTCGTGATCATCGAGCCGGACACGTTCGGCGACATGTTCGCGCGCTGCGCCGAAGGCTCGCCCGCGCCGGGCGCGCGGCCGCTGCCGCCGGGCACGATGCTCATCGAGGAAGTCGCGGCCTGGGATCTCGCGCAGCAGACGCAGCTGATGCGGTTCCTGGAGTGGATGAACCTGCGCGGCGGGGCTGGCGCGAACGCGCGCGGCACGCGCGCGACGCGGCTCATCTCGGGCACGAGCCAATGGCTGATGGACCGCGTCGCGTCGAACCAGTTTCGCGAGGATTTGTTCTATCGCCTGAACGTCATCCATCTCGTCCTGCCGGAGACAGCGCCCGCTCGCTGAGCCAGGGGCGCTTCGCGCCGACGAGATCCGTAATCCGGTGATCGAAGACGGGACGCAGCGACGGAGCCACGCCCGTTGAGGCGGATCCCGTAACAGGCCTCGTTTCAATCGCTTACCGCAACAGCTCAACTGGACGCTATTTTGCGACGGTCAGGCTCGACCTTTCACGTTCGAGAGGGAGATGCCTGCGCTGATTCTGCTCGTGAGTTCGGATCCGTCGGCCCGACATCGCACCGACGTGCTGCTGTCGGAGGCGGGCCACCTGGTCGCCTCCGCCTCCTCGCTCCAACAGGCGAAGCGGCTGCTCGGTACCGTGTATCCCGATCTGGTGATCGCGGACGTGCGCCTCGACGCGTTCAACGGGCTGCACATCGCGCTGCGCTGCCGGACGGATCATCCGCTGCTGCCGGTGATCATCACGCACGACGCCGCCGATCCGATGCTTCAGGCAGAGGCGCAGCGGCTCGGCGCCGCGTTCGTCGTCAAGCCGCTCGAGAACCCCGAATTCCTGCCGCGGGTGAAAGACGCCATCGAGGAGCATCGGCGGCGCCAGCAGCCGATCAGACGCTGGCCGCGCAAGCAGGTCGGCCGGCCGCTCGACGCGGAGCTGGCCGCGCGGCCCGCGCAAATCTGCGAGGTGAGCTACGGCGGGCTGCGGCTCGTGATGGGCGACGAGCAGCAGGTGCCGAAGGTGTTCGATCTGAGAGTGCCCGCGCGCGGGCTGACGGTGCGGATGCGATCGGTGTGGACGTCGCGCTCGCCGGAGAACGACCAGGTCTGGTGCGGCGCGGAACTGATCGACGGCGGCGCGCGCGAGACCACCGGCTGGCGCGAATTCGTCGACGCCACATAGCGCCTACGCGGCGAATTAGGAATGTGGAAGCGCCCAAATTCTCAATTCAACCCGTCGACGATCCTCCTCCACGACTGCGCGTCGTCGACGTCGAGCAGCGCGATCTCGGCGCCGCACCACCACGACTCCCCGTCGTCGATCGGCTTGGACCATCGCGGCGTCGCCTTCACGGCGAGGCCGAGCGTCGGCAGGCGGATGTCGAGCGCGCCGCGACCGGCGACGGCCGGCTTCTCCACCTCGAAGCGCAGCCCTTCGTAGCTCAACTCGATCACGGTCGCCGTTTCATCCTGCACGGTGGCCGGCAGGTCGGCGCGCTTGCGCGGCCAGCGGCGCTTGCTGTCGGGATCGCGCGGCGTGCGGCCCGCGAGCAGCTCCGCGACGCGCGCGACGAGGGCGGCGGTGCCCATGGTCGACGGCACGAAGTGGCCGCCGTAGCGGTCGATGTCGTGGATGAAGTCGGCGGGCGCGCCGGTGACGACGACCGGCAGGTCGCCGCACTCGACGCGCACGCGCAGCACCAGCTGCAGCCCGTTGAACGCGCCGAGGCGGATGGCGGTGATCAGCACGTCGGGGCAATCGAGCGCGACCTGCTGCCTCGCCTGCTCGAACGTGCTGACGGTGGCGACGCGATAGTCGGCGCGCGCGAGCGCGGCGGCCGCCGTCGCCTGCGACGTTGAATTCGGGTCCACCAACAAAATCCGGTACGACATAGCGCTCTCATCGCCTCTCGAAGCGGCCGAAGTGTCGCCGTGATCGAGGTCTACGACGCCGCTATCGCGCAAACGTCCGGACACCATGGCGCATCGCGTCGAGGCAATTCACGTGCCCTCGTCCGATGCGCGCGCCTCATAAGGAAATCAGCGTCTCACGTATCGTTTCGCTGCGGCACGATCGCCCCGCGGGAACAAGATGTGCGATCGAGTCGGTTCGTTCCACCACGAATTCGGCGAATTCCGCGCATTCCACGGCGGCGGCGACTTTCGTCGCAGGCGCGCGATGGCTGCGGACGCCGACAAAACTCGCGGCGGCGGCGACTTTCGATCGTGAGCGGCCGCAGCGGCGTCTTCGCGCCATCGCGTTCTTGGTTCGACGACCCTCTTACCTCCAGCGCCGACTTAAGTCGCGGTACGAGTGACCGGGCTGCCTCCGCGGCGACATCTCGAGGCGCCCGACGATCGCCGCAGCATACCGCGCCGCGCCGCGTCTTGCGCGTTTTTCTTCGGAATCAGCGGCAGTTTCGCGCGCGCGACGCGCCACGCGCCGCGCGCCGCAGCGGCTGGTGTGGCGGTTGCTTAGAGCCCACACCGCTGTCCCTCTGCTCAGGAGTCTCATGACATCGCCACGTTCCGACTCGCGTCGTCATCTCACCGTCGGCGGATCGCTGGTCCTGGCGGCCGCGCTGTTCGCCCTGCATACGTTCGGCTTCGGCATCGGCGCGCAGGCGACCAATCCGATTCCCGCCGAGAACCAGCTGGCGGGGAATCCGAGCTCCGAGTGGGACATCACCGGATCGGGCGACAGCACGATTCAGGGATTCGCCACCGACATCAGCGTGAACAAGGGCAGCACGATCTCGTTCAAGGTCACGTCGCCGTCGACCTACTCGATCAGGGTCTACCGCCTCGGCTACTACCAGGGGAACGGCGCACGCCTCGTGGCGACGATCTCGTCGCTCCCGAGCCAGAGCCAGCCAGCGTGCGCCACCGATTCGGCCACCGGACTGTACGACTGCGGCAACTGGGCGGTGTCGGCGTCGTGGAGCGTGCCGTCGACCGCGGTGTCGGGCATCTACATCGCGCGGCTCACGCGCGACAGCGGCGGCGCGAGCCATGTCCCGTTCGTCGTCCGCGACGATGCGGCGCCAGCCGACATCGTGCTGCAGACAGATGACACGACGTGGCAGGCCTACAACCAGTACGGCGGCCACAGCCTCTATCTCGGCACGCCGATTCGCGGCTACAAAGCGAGCTACAACCGGCCGTTCGCCACGCGCGGGCAGAGCAGCGGCTACGGCGCGTCGAACTTCGTGTTCTACGCCGAGTACCCGATGGCGCGCTGGCTCGAGGCGAACGGCTACAACGTCAAGTATCAGGCGGGCGTCGACACCGATCGCTTCGGCAGCTCGCTCACCGGCGCGGCCAAGCCGAAGGTGTTCCTCACGGTTGGCCACGACGAGTACTGGTCCGACGGCCAGCGCAACGCCGTCGAGGCCGCGCGCAATGCGGGCGTCCACCTCGCGCTCCTGACCGGCAACGACATGTTCTGGAAGACGCGCTTCGAGTCGAGCATCGTCGACGGCGCGTCGTACCGTACGCTGGTCACCTACAAAGAAACTCACGACAACAACAAGACCGATCCGAACGCGGCGTGGACCGGGACGTGGCGCGATCCGCGCTTCAGCCCGCCGGCC
>QHWK01000232.1 GCA_003223775.1 Acidobacteriota bacterium | reverse complement strand
CAAGGTGCGATCGCTGATCCATGCGTTCTGGAACTCCACGTACGACCGCTTGGCGCAGCTGAACTCGCCGCGCGAGCCCTGAATGCACGCCTGATACGCCTCGGTGGTTGCAGCCACCTCGCGGGAATGGCGGACGCGCCAGCCGCGTCGTTCCAAGTCCTTCCACTCCGCCACGTCGCGCTCGGAGCGCATGAACAGCGCCAGCTCCAGCGGCTGACGGGTCAACCGCGGCAGGTCCGCACATTCCAGGAAGGAGATACGCTTGCTGTTGTCATAGGCGTGGTGCGCGTCCACGACCCAATCGGAGGAATCCCAGTTGGAAATCGTCGTGAACGCATCGCTGTTGGAATCGAAGACCAACGGCCAGCGCTGCAGGCACACCGGCGGACGGAAGTGAATCCACGGTAATCCGCAATCCGGAAGCTGCGCGTCCCGCCGGCCGACCATTTCTCCGATGGTGAAATAGACGTCGTGAGGAGGGACGCTGAGCTGTCCGCGGCTGATCCAAAACTGGAGCAGCCCAGGGTCGATATCTATGAGCGCCGTGCGTCGGAACCGCGCCAGCAGGCCGGGACTGATCGCGTAATGGAAGTTCAACAACAAATCGGCCCGCTCGAAGATCGCTTCCGCCTGACCGCGGGTCAGATTGAGGTACGTGACCGGCCCGTCAGGTGAGCCTTCGTGCTCGTCGTTGTTGTAAAGGATGAACTTACCAGCGAGGCCATGCTGTTGCATCCGCGCTCGAAAAGTGCTGAGCCCGGCGGCCTCCGATACGTTTTCGGTACGAACCGCTTCAAGCCAATACACGTCGCAGCCGAGCAGGCGCAGCCCGAGAACATATTGCAGGTAGACCCAGAAGTGTCCACCTCCTTGCGGAAACGTCGCGACGTGAAATGGCGAGACGACAACGATCGGCATACCGCTCACCTCACACCGACAGCGGAGTGCCGCTCGCGCCGTTCCTGATGCAAGGCCACGTTCAGCACGTCTTGCAGTACTTGTTTGGCATCGAACCAGGTCTCTGCGATCCGCCGCGCCGACCGGCAATGCAGCTCGTATTCGGCGTCAATCGCCGAAAACGCCGCGGCCGCTTCGCCTGCAGTGGAAAACCGAAACATGCCTTCGCCGTTCGGCAGATACGAGCTTGGCCCGGTATTCTGTACGACGACCGGCTTGCCGCTCGCCAGGTAGCAGATCGTCCGATCGCTGATCCAGGCGTTCTTGGATCTCACGTAAAACGGCTTGGCGCAACCGAACTCGCCGCGCGACGCCTGGATGTACGCCTGATACATCTCGGGAGTGCCAGCCACCTCGGAAGAAAGGCGGATTCGCCAGCCGCGTCGTTCGAGGTCCTTCCATTCCGCCTTGTCGCGGTCGGTGCGGCCGATCAGCGCCAACTCCAGGCGCTGCCTCGTCACACGCGGCAAATCGGCAAACTCCAGGAAGGCGACACGCTTGGTGTTTTCATATGTTTCTTCGCCATCGACGATCCAATCGGAAGAATCCCAGTTCGAGATCGTCGTGAAGGCGTCACTGTCGGGATCGAACACATACGGCCAGTGATCCAGGCACACCGGCGGCCGGATGTGAATCCACGGCGCGGCAAGCGTTTCGCCGATCGTGAAATAGAAATCGTGACGAGGCACGCTCAGCTGGCCGCGGCTGATCCAGAACTGCAGCAATCCGGGATCGATATCGACGAGTGCCGTGCGCCGGAACTGGCTCACGAGGCCGGGACTGATGGCGTAATGGAAGTTCAACAACAAGTCCGCGTGCGCAAAGATGTCTTCCGCCTCCGCATGCGCCATGTCGAGGTACTCCGCCGGCGCTTCCGGAGACGGTTCCCTGCTTCGAGTCACGTAGAGGATGAACTTGCCGTCGAATCCGTGCTGGCGCATGCGCGTTCGGAACGTCGCGAGCGCCGCGGCCTCCTGTTCCTCTCGACCCTTCGTGCGAAAGGCTTCGAGCCAATAGACGTTGAAGCCCAGAGCGCGCAGGCCGAGGGCATATTGCAGATACACCCAGAAGTGTCCGCCCCCGTACGGAAACGTTGCGACGCTGAACGGCGAGATGACTACGGACGGCATCTCTTCATGATCTAGATGAGGCGCAGTCGTGCCGCTGCTGCGTGCATCTGGTCGTACCGCGGGAGGTTTTTTTCGCGGACGGTCCAATCCGGCCGCTCGCCGAGCCAGCGGAAATGCAGATAGATTCGCGCGGCGTCGAGCGCGCGCGTGAAGGTGGCAGGCGCACCGTCGGGCCAACGCGCGATCAGGTACGCCCGCTCACATCGCCGCACCAACGCCGCCGGCCAGTGTTGTCCTTCTGTCAGCGCCGCCACGTCGATCGCTCCCGCAGCGATGGCGGCCGATTCCCAATCCACCATGAACACGCGGTATCGTCGTACCAGAACGTTCTTCGCATAGAACTCGCCGTGAATGACGGTGGGCGCTTCAGCGAGCAACGGGGCGAACCACCGATCTCCTTCGCAGAGTTGCGTCAGCCACGGGAAGCGCCCGTGCAGCGGGCGCGCGAATTCGAGCGTCCTTCTGGCCCAGCCGCGGTAATACGCGTCGTCGTACCGTTTCAGGAACGCCAGCGAGCGATCGTCCACCGACCGCTCGTGCGCCGCGTGGAAGCGTCCGATCCACCGGGCCGACTGGATCATCGCCCGCGGCTGACGCGTCGACCGCTTCCACACCATGTCGCAGAGGCGAACGTTGCCGTACACATATTCGAGGAACAATGAAACGTCGCCGCTGTCAGGGTCGGTATGCGCACCCAGCCATTTGGGTCTGAAGTCGCGCAGCGGGCGGAGCAATCGGCGATAGACCTCGGTCTCGTACGGGATGTCGCCCCGGTGTCCGTAGGAATCGTGGCCTTGGCCGGCCTGATATTTGGCGAAGACACGACGCGTGCGGCCATCCGGCATCCGGCACGTGACGATCTCGTTCGGGAACGTGCTCATGAACGGCGGCAGCTCCCGTTTGAGGATGCTCACGGACCGCGCTTCACCGGCGTCGTCGGTCAAGGCGGCCGTCAGCCGAGCGGTCAACGTCGGCCCATCAGGCAGCAGCGTCGGCGGCGTTTTCAGGATGTCGCGGCCTGCATACGCTTTTCGCACGGCAGCACCGTTTCGAGATTCTCGAACCACTGGTCCACTTCGGCCAACGCCTCCCAGCCCCAGGGCGCGTGATCTTGCGCAACCGCGATCGCAGGCCAAATGAGGCGATTGGCCATTCGCGCGTACTCTGCCGTCTCGAACAGCGAATTCAACTCTGGTATCGGCGGCAGGCGCCAACCTGCATCCGACGTCTCCCCGCGGTACAACTCCAAAACCCACAACCGGTCGGCGGGCGGTAAACGCAGGAGAAAGGTCGACAGGTCGTAACTGGCCGGCCCGACGGCGGCATGGTCCCAATCGATCAGCCTCGCGTGCAGCCCGCTGGAAGTCGGGATGACGAAGACGTTGATCGCCCACAAATCTCCGTGCAGCAACGTCTCAGGCCCACCGAACCGGTCGATCGCCTGTGCGCGATGCGGCAGCTCGCGTCGCAGGTTGTCGACTCGTTGCAGCAGGCGATTGTGCAATTCAGCGTGCTCGGGCGCCGGCCGACACCCTTCGAGCGCATAACGCGCGTCGCGCACGTTGGCCTCGCAAAAATGGATGCCGAGATCGCCGCCGTGCAGCCGGACTTCTCCGAGCAGCGGATGTCGGGCGAAGCGCGTGTGCAGCCGTGCAATCAGCTCGATCGCCGCGCTCACCCGCTCGCGGTCGACCGAACTGCCATCGAGCTCACACGACCCGAGGTCGTCGTAGACATGCCAGACGCAGCTGCCGCCGCGTTCGGCGACGCTCCCGAGCAATGCCGGGCCGTGATCGCTCATGCCGACGGCAGGCAGCCAGCGTTTGTCGACCAACTCGCTGCGGCGCGCGATCGCGGGGCTGAGACGTTTGACGATCATCCGGCGCGTGCGGCCCTCGACATCGAAGCGCAGGCGGAAGACGCGCGACGAGCGCGGCTGCAACATCGTCTGCTCGACCAGGCAGCCGTCTACGTTGCGACCGTCCAGCAACTGCTCCAGCAGACCGCACAACTCGGTCAACCCAGGCTGACCGTGGCCTTCGAGCAGTCTGTCCAGGCCCCTGATCACGACCAGCTCCGGCGAAGTGCGCTGAGCGCTTCGGTCATCTCACGCTCGTAGACACCGAGTTTCGAGATCGCCTTGACGAGTTGGGCGATCGGCGCGATCTCGAGGCCCGTTGTCGCCCAGCTGATTTGATCGAGCAGGCGAAGGATGTTTCCGCAGACAGCGACGGCGCGAATGTCGCGCGCATCGAGGTGCGAATGCTCACGACGGAAGATCGACCAGTAGGCGGCAAGGTCCGGGCTGGCGACGCGATCGATCGACTGTGCCAGATCGACCAGCGGCACACCCCATCCTGCGAATTCCCAGTCGAACACCATCAGCGCGGGGCCGGTTCCGGTGTCGCGAATCCGCAGGTTCTTGATGACGAAGTCGTCGTGGACCAGCGTGCGCGGCATCACGCTGCAGATCTGCTCCATCTCGCCCCAGCGTGATTCGAGCAGATCGAAGTGCGCGGCAAGATTTCGTAACACGGTCGCAGCGTCGGCCGACAACGCACCGTCGCTAAGGTGTCCGAGCACCATCGCACGGCAGGCATACAGCAGACGCAGGTAATGATCGAGCTCGCGGCCTGGAAGCGACGATCGGAGATCGGCCGACACCAAGGCCAACTGTGTTTCCGCGCCGGACCGAGGAAGAAAAGCAGGGCGAGCCGTTCCCGCTGACGCCGCAGTTGCGCGATATCGCAGAACGCTGCGGCCGCGCGTTCGGCATCGATCTGTACGGCGTGGACATCATTGAGAGCGAAGGGACGCCGTACGTCGTCGATATGTGCAGCATTCCGGGTTTCAAAGGCGTGCCGGACTCCGTGCGGTTGCTGGCGCAGTACTTCCATGCGGCAGCCGAGCGCGCCGCCAGCGGAGAGGTGCTGTCGCATGCCTAGGCTGCAGGTACCTGAAATCGTGACCGAAGGCGTACGGGAGCATCGGGCGGCGCAGGCGTGGCTTCAGTTTCAATCCGAAACCTGGGAACCGCGCAGCCTCGAGGTTCTGCAGCGCAAGAACTACAGCGCGGTGTATCGACTGAACGGCGTCAGGAGCCACGGCGAGACCGTGATCGCCAAGAGGTGCCGCGCCGCGACCGCGCGTATCGAACGGATCATCTACCAGGATCTCTTGCCGCAGA